>NZ_JAQGMM010000442.1 GCF_028292365.1 Caballeronia sp. | reverse complement strand
GCATTCGATGCCGCCAGAATGGGCTGCGTCGAGCGGTAATTGCGCTCGAGCGTCACGCATTTCGCGGGCGGATTGAAGTGATTCGGGAAGTCGAGGATATTGCGCACCGTCGCGCCGCGAAACGAATAGATGGACTGGGCGTCGTCGCCGACTACGGTCAGGCCGCGGCCATCGGGTTTCATCGACAGGAGGATGGACGCCTGTAGCTTGTTCGTGTCCTGGTATTCATCGACGAGCACGTGGTCGAAACGGCTCGACAGATCCGCGGCAATGGACGGCTCCGCGGCGAGATGCGACCAGTAGAGCAACAAGTCGTCGTAATCGAGCACGCTTTGCTGCTGCTTCGCATGAACGTACGCGGCGAACAACCGGCGCAGGTCGTCCTCCCATTCGCGGCACCACGGGAACGCCTGATCCAGCACCGTGGCAAGCGATATACCTGTGTTGACCACACGCGAGTAGATGGCGAAGCACGTGGATTTGGCCGGAAAGCGCTTTTCTTTCGCCGATAACCCGAGTTCATGCCGCACAAGGTTCATGAGATCGGCGGAATCCTCGCGATCGTTGATGGTGAACGACGGCGATAACCCCACGAGATCCGCGTAATCGCGCAATAACCGTGCGCCCACGCTATGGAAGGTTCCGGACCATGTGAGGCCCTGCGCGATCACGCTGCGATTACCCAAAGCATTCACGGCAATACGCGTCACGCGCCGGGTCATCTCGCTGGCTGCACGCCGGGAAAACGTCAGCAAGAGAATCCTGTGCGGGTCCGCGCCCTTCACCAGCAAATGCGCCACGCGATGCGCCAGCGTATTCGTCTTGCCCGATCCTGCCCCGGCGATGACCAGCAGCGCGCCGGCCGGGTCGCCCGCGTTCGACGCTTGCGTGCCGTACTCGACTGCTTCACGTTGCGCGTCGTTCAGTTTGGTCAGGTACGACGCGATTTCTTCCCGCGCCGGCTTGGGCGCGAGATCGTCGTCGGTGGCGGAGTTAAGCGTGAGCACGTCGCATGGGCTTTAAAAACGGGTGACGCACACTGTATATCCATACAACTCTTCGACGCAAGCAACTGATGCAGCAGGCTTTTGGCCCTATAAAAGAAATGGCCCGGCGCGCTTGCACGCGCCGGGCCATTGTCATTTCCCTGCAACGGGGATCTGTTGAAAATCAGTGAATCAGTCTGCTTTCTTCGCGTTTTTCAGGTTCGCATCGGCGGCGGCTTCATTCGCCTTTGACTGCGATTCCGTCTTTTTCTTGTCGGCCTTGGCCTGCGCCAGATTCGCGTCTTTATCGGCTTCAGCTTGCTTCTTCGCTGCTTTCTTGTCAGCGTGCGTGGGTTCGGCTGTACTTTGAGTCTGCGTCTGCGCGACTGACACCGTGGCGGCCGTCGCGAAAGCTCCCGCGAGCAATGCCGCGAACAAGCGCTTTGTGATCGTGGTCATGAATCCTCCTTACCAGCGGCCCCGCTTAAGGGGCCGCGTTGTATTCATCGAGCTGAAAACTTAGTGCTGCAGGCCCGTGTCCTTCGGACCGTCCGGCTCGGCGGATTTCAGTTCGTCGTTGGCGGTCTGGTTATCGGCCTTCTTGTTGATCTTTGCGTTGCGCACTTGCTCCTTGTATTGCGCCTTCGCTTCCTTGTTCGTCGCCTTCAAGTCCTGCTTCGATGCCTTCTTCGATGCCTTGTACTCAGCGCTGGCCTGCGCGTTGGCATTGCGCTTCACGACCAGCGGATCGGTCGGCGCCGGTGCGACGATATTCTGCGGCGGCGGCGCGGTTTGCGCGGACGGTGCGGCCATCTGGCCGGCGTCGGCAGCGGAAGGCTGCGCGGTCTGGGCGAACGCGGATGCGGACAAACCCATGGCGACAAAAGCGGTACCCAACAGCATTTTCTTGACTTGCGACATATTCAATTCCTCTCTGGCAGTTTTTATTCCGGGTGGTCGATTGCAACCCTCGCAACCACCGCGACGCCCAAGCGATGTGCGCTGTGTCCTCAAACACCGCGCCTGGAGCAGCACGCCGCAAATACCCGTCTACACTTCTGATGACCGATACGAACGCTAAAAAAGGCGCACCGATCACTACGACTGACCCGGCGCGGGACGCTGAAGTTCGCTAAAACGTGTCATTGTTACCGAAGGTTTCACTTCCTGACATATGGCAAACAACCGAACGCCCGATATCCGGCAGTCTGGCCTGTAGACGCACGTGGCGTGCCCGGCTGGTTTATGATGGGCGCCCTTTCCGCCCCAACCTTGCGAAGACTGCTCACATGCCGCGCCTCGAATTCACGCTCACAGGCGACTACGTCGAACTGCACAACCTGCTCAAGCTGATGGGCCTCGCCGATAGCGGCGGCTCGGCGAAAGCACGCGTCGCCGAGGGCGAGGTGAAGGTCAACGGCAAGATCGAGCTACGCAAGACGTGCAAGATCCGCGCGGGCCAGACCGTGGTCATCGAAGACACCACGATCAAGGTTCTCAAACCGAAATAATCGACATGAGAATCGACATAAGGATTGGCGTGAACGCGATCTGAGTGACGTTAAATACCGCATCGTGATCGACATAATCGCCATCAAGCAATAAGCTAGACGGCTTTCGTTCCCTTTCGCCGCTTTCAGCTTGTTGACGGTTGAAGCCAGTTTTTCACGTTCACGTGCTTCAAAACCGGGATTCACAGCTGGAATTCGAAGCCGGATTTCAAAGCCGAAATTCAAAGCGGAGCTTCAGCCCAATTAACCAATTATGCTGAAGCGCGGCCGGAACGAGCGGGCGATGCAGGACCAGTAACGGTCTGCTGCATCGCCCGTTGCCGTTTTTGCACGGTTGTTGCCGTGCAGCAAAGCATCCAGATAATCCGTCATGCCATCCAGAATGATCCGCGCGAACGCGCCGCCAAGCCTTTCCCGTCACGCCGTCGATACCGCCAGGCTCGCCGCGCCCCTCGCCATCTCGCAACTGTCGCAAATGGCGATGGGCGTCACCGACACCATCCTGCTCGGCTCGCTCGGCCCCGATTCCCTCGCGGCCGGCGGCCTGGGCGCGAACCTGTTCTTCGTGGTCGTGGTGCTGCTGCAAGGCGTGCTGACGTCGGTGAGCGTTTCCGTCTCGCATGCGCGTGGCGCGAACAATGATCACCTCGTGCCGAATATCTACTGGACGGGGCTGGTGTTGTCCCTGCTGCTCGCGATCCCCGCATTCACGCTGCTGAGTTTCGCCGAACCGATCCTGCTCGCGTTTCACGAGCCCGCCATGCTCGCCAGGAACGTCGGTGAATATTGCGCGATCCTGCGTTGGGGTGCGCCGGGCAGCCTGCTCGGGATTGGCATGATGCGCGCGTTCCTGCCGGCTATCGGTGCGGCAAAGCGGCTGCTGTGGGTATCGATTGGCGGCGTGTTCGTGAACGCATTCCTCAACTACGGCCTGATCCACGGCGCCTACGGCCTGCCCAGACTCGGTTTTCTCGGCTCGGCGGTCGCCACCACGATCACTGTCTGGGCGACGGCGCTGGTGCTGATCGCGTTCCTGCATTTGCGGGCGCGTTATCGGCATTTTGTCGTCGCATCGCGGCCACGCCTGCCGCTGATGGGCGAATTGTTCGGTATCGGCTGGCCAGTCGCGATCACCTATGGCGTCGAATCCACGCTGTTCCTGGCCACCGGGATGACCGTCGGCACGCTCGGCGAAGCGCCGCTTGCCGCGCACCAGATCGCGCTGAACGTGGCGTCTGTGGCGTTCATGGTGCCGCTCGCGATCGGCCAGGCAGCAAATGTTCGCGTCGGCTACTGGATCGGCGCGGGGCAGCCGCTGGCGGCACGCCACGCCGGTTTCGTGGCAATTGCACTGGGCGTCGCGTTCATGGCCTTGTCGGGCTGCGTGCTGGTGCTGGCGCCGCACGCGATCGTCGGGCTGTATCTCCATCTCGACGACCCGAAGAACGCGCAGACCGTCGCGCTGGCAGCGTCGCTGCTGGGTGTGGCGGCCGTGTTCCAGATCGTCGATGGCATGCAGACGGTTGCGTCGGGCGTGCTGCGCGGGCTCAAGGACACGCGCGTGCCCATGCTCGCGGCGGCGCTCGGTTACTGGGGTATCGGCTTTCCGACGGGCTACATGCTGGCGTTTCACTTCAACGGCGGCACGAAGGGTCTGTGGTGGGGGTTGGCTGCGGGACTCGCGAGTGTTGCGGTGCTGATGACCCTTCGCTTCGATCGCATGAGCCGGCGTCTGGTCACACGCGGCGCGCTTGAACCCGGCAAATCCGGGCAGACGCCCCGGCAATCGGCTTGAGACGATGGATGCGGATCTTCGCTTGCCGTGGTTGCAGCAGTTGCCGCGGCATAAGTTAAGCAGACATTGTTGGTTGGAATTGGAGCGGCGCGCAGATACGATCAAGCCGTCTCCTCCTTGAGACTCATCCAGTAGCAGGGGTATTAGGCCCGCTTCGTCGAAGCGGGCTTTTTTTCGTCTGCGTGCGGCTGATCAGCGGTTCGTGGCGGTGGCAAATTCCGCGTTGAATGATCTCCTGCGGTCCGCGAGAAAAGACATAAGAAACGACGCGAACAATCGCCCCGTGCTCACGCGCTCACGCCCCGCCTCACGCTCCACTTTTTCGCAAATCGACCCGTCCGCCGTGTCCGTAGCGGATTTCCCATAAAATAACCGCACATGATCCTTGCCGTACACCCGCGAGATCCAGCGCTGCACGCGGCCACTGCGTGCGCAACAACAGCAAGCAGTTCAGAAAAATCGCTCGGGCAAACAAGAGGAATGGACGTGTCGGAAAGCAGCAAGCAGTTATATCGATCACCTTCGCGATCATCTTCGCGGTCAGCTCGGCCAGCTATATCCCAAGCCGCACAAGGCCAGCACACAGGCAGCCGCACAGGGCGCGCGCAAGCCGGGCACGTTTCATCCGAGCCAATCTCCCCGGCACGGCCTCGTCATACAACATCGCTGTCGCGCGGCCTCGGGTTCGCCGCCGTCGCGCTCACGGTGCTCGCCCTCAGCGCCTGCGCCACACGCCCGCCCGCGACCGCGTTCGATCGCCCCGTCACCCACGCGCTCGCAGCCACCGCCGACACTCCCTTGCGCACCGCCCTCCTGCCGAAAGAGGCCGCGCATCCGGACGGATCCGGCGTGCGTCTGCTTCCCACCGGCACCGAGGCGCTGCAGGCCCGCATCGCGCTCGCCCGCGCGGCGACCAAGACGCTCGACATGCAGTACTACATTGCGAACGAAGACAACACGGGCAAGCTGCTGCTGGGCGCGGCCCTTTACGACGCAGATCGCGGAGTCAAGGTGCGCATGCTCGTCGATGACCTGAATTTCAAGGACATCGACCAGATCATGGCCGCGCTGAATTCGCATGACAACATCGATATCCGCGTGTTCAATCCATACGGCAGCGCGACCCGGAGTTTCGGCGAACGCACGCGCAACCTGTTCACGAACCTCGATCATTTCACGCGCCGGATGCACAACAAGGCGATGATCGCGGATAACCAGATCGCGATCGTGGGCGGCCGCAATCTTGGCGATGAATACTTCAGCGCGAGCGCGACCCTGCAGTTCCGTGATCTCGATGTGTTCGTTGCCGGACCGGTGACGCAAGAGATATCGGCGAGTTTCGACGACTACTGGAACAGCTCGATTGCGTATCCGCTGCGCGCGCTGAACAAGCAAAAATTCGATCCCGCCGATCTCGACAAAACCCGCGAAGACTTGCGCCGGCACTGGAAAGAACAGGCCGATCCGCTGAACGCCAAGCCGCTCAACGCCACGCCAATCGCGCAGCAGATCGCACAGGATGGGCTGGGCCTGACCTGGACGCGCACGGAGTTCGTTGCCGATTCGCCCGTGAAGATCGAGCATCCCGACAAGGACTATAAAAGCCCGCCCATGCAGCGCCTGATCGAGCTGGCCAACCAGGCGAGTAGCGAGGTGCTGATCATTTCGCCGTATTTCGTGCCGCACGACGCGGGCGTGAAGGCGCTTGCCGCCATTACGGGGCGTGGCGTGAAAGTAAAGGTGCTGACCAATTCGCTGGCCGCCACCGACGCAGTCGCGGTGCAGGCGGGTTATGCGCCGTATCGCGTGCCAATGTTGAAAGCCGGCGTAGAGTTATACGAGTTCAAGCCGGTGCAGGCCGAAGGCGACGGCCGGGCGCGCGCGGGCCTGTTCGGCTCGCAATCGCGCGCAAGCCTGCATGCCAAGGCTTATATGCTCGATCGCAGTATCCTCGTGATTGGGTCGATGAATCTCGACCCGCGCTCGGCGTCGCTCAACACGGAACTCGCGCTGGTGATCTACAACAAGCAGATAGCGGGCGAAGCAGCACGATTGTTCGATGCAGGCACTGCGCCGGCGAGAGCGTATCGTGTGGAACTCGCTTCGCCGGCGGTGCTTGCGGGCCTGAAGAACACCGGCTCGCCGATGTCGCCGCTCGTCTGGACCACCGAGGACAACGGTCAGGAGCGAACCTACAATTTCGACCCGCAAGCGGGCCTTTATCGCAACGTGTTGACGGGTTTGTTCATGCTGCTGCCCGTCGACTCGCAGCTTTGAATTATCGACTTTCCTCTGTTCAAACCCGATTCAAACCCGAACCTGAAGCAAGCCGAAGGAGCATGAAGCCATGACGGACGACGTAAGACTCGAGAAGGATACTTTCGGCGAAATCGCCGTGCCGAACGCAAAACTCTGGGGCGCGCAAACGCAGCGTTCCTTGCAGAACTTCAAGATCTCGAGCGAGAAACAATCGCCTGAACTGATCGATGCGCTCGCGATCGTGAAGCGGGCATCGGCGGAAGTGAATGCTGAACTGAAGGTGCTCGCCGACGACAAAGCCCGTGCGATCATCGCCGCTGCCGACGAGATCCTGGCGGGCATTCACCCCGATGAATTCCCACTCGCGGTGTGGCAAACGGGTTCAGGCACCCAGACCAACATGAACCTCAACGAAGTGATTGCGAACCGGGCCAGCGAGTTGATGGGCGGCGTGCGCGGCGAAGAACGCAAGGTGCATCCGAACGACGACGTGAATCGCGGGCAATCGTCGAACGACGTGTTCCCGACCGCGATGCATATTGCCGCCGCGGTCGCGATCGTCAAGCATCTGGTGCCGTCGCTCAAGACCTTGCGCGAGACGCTCGATAAAAAATCGAAGGCCTTCGATTCAATCGTGAAGATCGGCCGCACGCATTTGCAGGACGCGACGCCACTTACGCTCGGACAAGAGTTTTCAGGTTATGTCGCGCAACTGGACCAGGGCATCCGGCACGTTGAATCGACGTTGCCGCATCTGTATCAACTGGCATTGGGCGGCACGGCGGTTGGTACGGGTTTGAACGCGCATCCCGAGTTTGCCGTGAAGGTCGCCGGCGTGATCGGCAAGCTGACCGGCTTGCCGTTTGAAACCGCGCCGAACAAGTTCGAAGTGATGGCCGCCGCCGACGCGCTCGTGTTCGCGCACGGCGCGCTGAAAACCATCGCGGCGGGCTTGATGAAGATCGCCAACGATATCCGCTGGCTCTCGAGCGGACCACGTTGCGGGCTTGGCGAGTTGTCGATTCCCGAGAACGAGCCAGGCAGCTCGATCATGCCGGGCAAGGTCAATCCGACCCAGTCCGAAGCCGTCACCATGCTGTGCTGCCAGGTGTTTGGGAATGACGTGGCGGTGAATTTCGGCGGGGCGAGCGGCAATTTCGAGCTCAACGTCTTCCGCCCGATGATCGCGCACAACGTGCTGCAATCGGTACGTCTGCTGGCCGACGGTGCGCAGAGTTTCAACGACAATTGCGCGGTCGGAATCGAGCCGAACGAGTCGCGGATCGAGACCTTGCTGAACGAGTCGCTGATGCTTGTGACGGCGCTGAATCCGCATATCGGCTACGACAAAGCCGCGAAGATCGCGAAGAAAGCGCACAAGGAAGGCACGACGCTGAAAGCGTCCGCGCTGGCGCTCGGTTATGTGACCGAAGCGGAGTTTGATGAGTGGGTGAAGCCGGAAGACATGGTAGGCAAGAAGTAGCATCAGGCAGTTCTTGAATGCAGCGGTTGATGGGTTGATGGGTTCATCGCTTGATCAACCGCTGCTGTTATCGGCTCGTTATCGTTGCCGCTTTGATGTTTTTTGCACGGGCAAAAAATCCAGCCCTTCCGAATGCGCAATGAGCTTCTCGCCGGAGTCCTCGAAGATATGACGCAGGCGCGTCGTTGTCTCTTCGGGCGACACCTCGGCGCCTCCCACTTGCAGCCTGAGATCGGTCGCAATTAGCGAGCGTGAAACGCGCGCAACTAACTCGTCGATATCCCCAGTGAGCGCTTTGACTGGATCGGCCTTTGCATACAGCGACGCGAGCATCAACTCGTCCAGCACGCTGATAGTCGCACCTCCGCCCAGACGGGGCGACGCCAACGCTCCCAAAGCCTCGCCCTGTTCAGCCCTCGTCAGCAAAACGGCATTTAGCCGGTCTGCCGCCGCTCGCGGCTGCACGGCGCCGTAGCGCACGAATGTTTCGCCAACGGCTATGGACACACGCAGCAGCTTCAAGATCGCATCGAGCGAGAGTCCCGGGAACTCGGGTGCATCGAAAACCTGCGCCAGCGTCATTTCTGCGCCGTGCAACAGATCAAACAGCGGTTTGTGAAAGGCTTCGCCGCGCGTGAGCGTGGCGTGTTCCAGTTTCACCGCCGCTTGGTATAGGACAGCCGGATTGCCCCACACATGGACGTGTTCAGCCTGTTCGCGCAGGCGGAGATCACTCAGCGGCGCTTTTCCACGCACGAAGATGTCCGAGCGGAACACGCGGTTCGCGAAGTAATCCCGAAGCTCTTCAGCTTCGATGAGATCGGTGACCGTCTCCAGCATTTCCCGCTGCCGTTCCCCAAGCCATCCTACCGGTGACATGTGGGCGAAACGCGCGCTGCCGGCGAAGCTCAGCTTCGCTTCAGCCATTTCGCGCGCAATGTCGGTAAAGTAAAACGGCGTCCATTTCTCGTGCAGATACTCGTGGACGAGGTAGCGCTTGTCTTGGGTTGCGAAACCTTCGACTCGACCCTGGGAATCCGGGTTGCGCCTGAAGCGCAACGCGTCGAGATTCACCATCTTCGCGGCGAGCCCGGAAGCTTTCGTCCACGCGTCGCCTCCTTCCCCGGCTCCCAACATCAGCAAGCGTTGCAGCGGCAGCACCTGCGCGCAACCCACCATCGCGTTGTAGCTCACTTGGACGACACCGCCCGGTTTCAAATAACGCGTCAGGAACCTCATTATCTGCGTGCGGGTTTCATCGGAAATCCACGAGATGATGCCGTGCATGGTGATGTAGTCGAACATGGGGAGTTCGACCTGCCCCTGTGCGAGATCGCCGAAGCTGTTCTCCAGCAAGGTGAGATTCGGCAGGCGCGCTTCGTCGCGTATAGACGAAGCACCGAGTACGTGCAATGGGTTGAAATCGCACGCATAGAAGTCGCCGCTCGGATGCGTCGCCGCGAGAATCAGGGATGTCAGGCCTTGCCCGAACCCAAGCTCGCAATAGGTGAATTTTTCGAGGGACGGTGGCGATACGCGCTGCATCGCAAGGCAGGCATTCAGGAACGTTGGACTTTGTTCGTGATAGTAGCCGGTCGTGTAGGCAATCGAGTTGTTGTAACCGGCCGTCCAGGTCATGGTGTTTCCTCATTTCATGTTGGGTATTTGCGCGTTCGGCCGGTCGCCGGCCTTTTCGCGCAGCGCCGAACTATGCCGATAACGCAACCGTTCATGAATGAGAAACGTCTTAATTATCTGTTTTATTTTTTATAGTGCCGCGAGATGGTCGATCCCCGGGTGTTACGTTGCTTGCGAGTGCGAAGCCTCGATCCAGTTTTGTAGTCATACTAAGCACCGGGTTGTCGGCAACAACCTGCCTGGACGCGGCACGCTGCGCCGGCAGATTTGCCGCCAGCGCTCTTTATCGCTTTTAAACCTTACCCGCCGCCACTTCTTCAGGCTTCAATTCCACGATCGCGTCCAGCGCGTCCTTGACGTCCATCGCATATTTCGCCAGCCGCTTTTGCTCATCCGTCACCGGCACGAATGAAGGAACCGGCACGGGCTTGCCCTGTTCATCGACGGCGACAAACACCATCAGGCAATCCGTCGTCTGTTGCAGCACCCCGCTCTTCGGGTCGCCTGCGTGCACCGAGATATGCAGATGCATGCTCGTGCGCCCCGTCGCCACCACACGGGCGCGCAATTCAACCAGATTGCCGACCAGGATCGGCCGGCGAAAACGAATGTTGCCCACGCTGACCGTCACGCAATAGCGCCCGGACCAGACTGCGGCGCACGCGTAGGCCGTCTCATCCATCCACTTCATCAGCGCGCCGCCGTGAACCTTGCCGCCGAAATTGACGGAGGTCGGTTCGGCTAGAAAACGAAACGTGGTTTCGG
>NZ_JAQGMM010000377.1 GCF_028292365.1 Caballeronia sp. | reverse complement strand
TCATCGCTGAAAAGCCTTCTGTCGCGAACGACATCGCGCGCGCTTTGGGCGGCTTCACCAAGCATGACGAATATTACGAAAGCGAAGACTACGTGCTGTCGTCGGCTGTCGGCCACTTGCTCGAAATTGCCGCGCCGGAAGAGTACGAGGTCAAGCGCGGCAAGTGGAGTTTTGCCAATTTGCCCGTCATTCCGCCGCATTTCGACCTGAATCCGATCGCCAAGAGCGAATCGCGGTTGAAAGTGCTGACAAAGCTGCTCAAGCGCAAGGACGTCGATCGCCTGATCAACGCCTGTGACGCGGGGCGCGAAGGCGAGCTGATTTTTCGCCTGATCGCGCAGCACGCGAAAGCCAAGCAGCCGGTGCAGCGCCTCTGGCTTCAGTCGATGACCGCCGGTTCCATCCGTGACGGCTTCGCGAACCTGCGCAGCGACGCCGACATGCAGCCGCTCGCCGACGCCGCCCGTTGCCGCTCGGAAGCCGACTGGCTCGTGGGCATCAACGGCACGCGCGCGATGACCGCGTTCAACAGCAAGGGCGGCGGTTTTTTCCTGACGACTGTTGGCCGCGTTCAGACGCCAACGTTGTCTATCGTCGTGGAACGTGAGGAAAAGATCCGCCGTTTCGTGTCGCGCGATTATTGGGAAGTGCGTGCGGAATTTATTGCCGCGAAGGGCATGTATGAAGGTCGCTGGTTCGACCCGAAATTCAAGCGCGTGGAAGGCGATCCGGAGCAACGCGACTCGCGGCTCTGGAGCTTGCCGGCTGCTGAAACCATTGTCGCGGCCTGCCGCGGCAAGACTGGCACGGTAACCGAAGAAGCGAAGCCGACCACGCAGATGTCGCCGCTGCTGTTCGACCTGACCAGCTTGCAGCGCGAGGCCAACGGCCGCTTTGGCTTTTCGGCCAAGAACACGCTCGGCCTGGCTCAGGCGCTGTATGAAAAACACAAGGTGCTGACCTACCCGCGGACCGACGCCCGCGCGCTGCCGGAGGATTACATCCCGACGGTGAAAGACACGCTCGCCATGCTCAAGGAGAGCAACAACTACTTGCCGCACGCGAAGCAGGTGTTGGACAAGGGCTGGGTGAAGCCGAACAAGCGCATCTTCGACAATTCGAAGATCAGCGATCACTTCGCCATTATTCCGACCTTGCAAGCGCCCAAGGCGCTGTCCGAACCGGAACAGAAACTGTACGACCTGGTTGTGAAGCGCTTCCTCGCAGTGTTTTTCCCGGCGGCCGAATACCTGGTCACCACGCGGATCACCGAAGTCTCCGGCCATCATTTCAAGACCGAAGGCAAGGTGCTGGTTGAACCAGGTTGGCTGCAGGTCTACGGCAAGGAAGTGGGCGGCGAAGAAGCCAATCTCGTGCAGGTCCAGAAGGACGAGAAAGTCGATGTCGAGAAGGTCGCGGCAGTCGGTCTCGTCACGAAACCGCCTGCGCGCTACAACGAAGCGTCGTTGCTCTCGGCCATGGAAGGCGCGGGCAAGCTCATTGAAGACGAGGAATTGCGCGAGGCGATGGCCGCGAAGGGTCTGGGCACACCGGCTACGCGTGCGGCGGTTATCGAAGGGCTGCTGGGTGAAAAGTACATGGTGCGCGAAGGCCGTGAGCTGATTCCAACGGCTAAGGCATTCCAGTTGATGACCTTGTTACGCGGCCTCGGCGTAGAGGAATTGACAGCGCCGGAACTAACCGGCGAGTGGGAGCACAAGCTGTCGCAGATGGAACGCGGCAAACTCCCGCGCGACGAGTTCATGCAGGAAATCGCGCGCATGACACAGACCATCGTGAAGCGCGCGAAGGAATACGACTCCGACACCATCCCGGGCGATTATTCGACGCTCGAAACACCGTGTCCGAATTGCGGCAGCCAGATCAAGGAGAACTATCGGCGATTCGCTTGTACGAAGTGCGAGTTCTCGATGTCGAAGATTCCTGGCGGACGACAGTTCGAGATTCCGGAAGTCGAGCAACTGATCAAGGACAAGACCATCGGGCCGTTGTCGGGTTTTCGCAGCAAGATGGGCCGGCCGTTCTCGGCGATCCTGAAGCTTTCCTTCGACGACGAAATCAAGAACTGGAAGCTCGAGTTCGACTTCGGTCAGGATTCAGGCGGCGAAGACGGCGAACCGGTGGATTTCTCGGAGCAGACACCGGTTGGCGCATGTCCGAAATGCCAGTCGCGTGTGTACGAGCACGGCATGAGTTATGTCTGCGAAAACTCGGTGGCGAATCCGAAGACCTGTGATTTCCGCTCGGGCAAGGTGATCTTGCAGCAGGAAATGTCGCGCGAGCAAATGTCGAAATTGCTGGAGGAAGGTCGGACGGATTTGCTGACAGGCTTCAAGTCGTCGCGCACGGGCCGGAACTTCAAGGCATTCCTCGTGAAGCAGCCGGACGGCAAGATCGGTTTCGAGTTCGAGAAGAAAGAGCCGAAGCCGGGTGCCAAGCCCGCCGTCAAGCGCGGTGCGGCGGCAGCAACTGAAGCGGAAGACGAAGGTGACGGCGATGTCGCCGTGGCAGCCAAGAAGACGACCGTGAAACCTGCAGCCAAAAAAGCGCCTGCAAAGAAGGCGGCGGCCAAGAAGGCGCCGGCTCGCAAAGCGGGTTAGTTTTCAGGTTTCAGGGCCGGTCGGTCAGGCCCGCAGCATTAAAAAAGCCCGCGAATCATTCGCGGGCTTTTTTTCGTTCATCGTGCTGGACAACGCCTAACCACTGAAGAAGCCTTACCACAGCGGCCTCCTCAGAACGGCGAGGGCATGGCCGGCATCGCACGCGAGCGCGACTTCGCGGCCTTGCCAGCGACCTTGTTGTCATCGGCGGAGGACACATCGGCTTCAAATCGTGCACCGCCTTCCGCTTCCGCATAGGCCGCGTGCGCGACCAGCGGTTCGGAATCGCGTTCGTCGATTGCCGGCGCGCCCGGCTTCACGAATCCGTCCTTCACCCACTGCTCGCCCAACTGATGATTCGGCGTCTGGCTGAAATGCTCGACAAGGTGATCGATAAACGTGCGCACCTTCGCGGGCAAATGGCGCCGGCTCGGATACGCGACATTGATCTCGACCTGCGGCAACTGATAGTCGCTCAGCAGGCGCACCAACTTGCCGCGCGTGGTGTCGTTGCCGATCAGGTAGCTCGGCAGGATGGCGATCCCCATGCCCAGCAGCGCGAACTGGCGCAGCATCTCGGTATTGTTCGCGACAATCACGTTCGTCGGCCGCACGCGCACTTCGCCTTCCGGACCCGTGAACACGCGCTCATCGCCGAAATATTCGGACGGCAAACTCAGCGACGGATGTTCGGACAAGTCTTCCGGTCGCGTCGGCACGCCGTGCTTTTCGAGATACCCGGGCGTGGCGCATACGGTCAGGCAGCCAGTCGTAAGGCGTCGCGTGACAATGCTCGCGCTGCGCATCTGGCGCGCGATCACAATGCCGACGTCGAAGCCCTCTTCCACCAGATCGACTTGCCGATCGACCAGCGTGACGTCCGGCACGACTTTCGGATAGCGCTCCGTGTAGGTCTGCAGCACGGGCGCGAGGTTGTGCAGGCCGAATACGACAGGTGCGACAATTCGTAGCGATCCGACCGGTTCGTGGTTACGTGCAACCACCATCTGTTCGACGTCCTCGAGCTCGTCGAGGATCTGGCGGGCGCGTTCCAGGTACACCTGGCCGGACTCGGTCAGCGACAGGCTGCGCGTGGTGCGGTTGAGCAAGCGGGTGCCCAGACGCCCCTCCAGGTCAGCGATATGACGTGTTGCCACTGCATTCGAGATATCCATCGCGCCGGCTGCGCGGGCAAAACTGCCGAGATCCGCCACACGGACGAATACTTTCATCGACTGCAAATGATCCATGAGACAACTCCTGCTGCTAGACGGCCTCTTTTAAATACTAGAAGCAATTCGGAATTATCCTAGGACTCTCGTTTTCGTGCAGAAGTTGCCTTAAATGTGACTTTTTCTGACAAAAGATTTCGGCTTTACCATTCAGTAAGGTGAAACACGGCGTATTGTTGCTGAATTCGGAACGATGTGACTAACAAACGTCCACCGCCATCATTCTGAAAAGCTGGCTGAAGCAATTTTGGCGCAGTACGACGGGAAATGCATAAGGGCCGCTAATGCGGCCCTTATTTCATCGATTATGTCGACTTCCGTCACTAATCACGCTTAACAAGCTTTTACAAAAAGTCAGGCCGACACCCGCTTTTCGATCGCGGCTTTTGTTTCTGCAAGTTCGACTGGCAGCCCCTGAGCGAGTTTCGTGAACAACTCATCGTGCAATTCGAGCTCTGTCCGCCATGCCGAGTCCTGCACGGAAATAACGCGCTCGAACTGCTCGCGAGTGAAATCGAGTGCGCCCCAGTCTATGTCCTCGAAGCGCGGCGAAAGCCCGAACGCGTGCTCATCGCCGTGAGTGGTGCCTTCAATACGGCCGATCATCCAGCTCAGCACCCGCATGTTGTCGCCGAAACCCGGCCACACGAACTTGCCATCCGCGTCCTTGCGGAACCAGTTCACGCAGAAGAACTTCGGCAGTTTGGCATCGAGTTGCTCAAGTCGTTCGCCCATTTTCAGCCAGTGGCCGAAGTAGTCGCTCATGTTGTAGCCACAGAACGGCAGCATGGCGAACGGGTCGCGCCTGACCACGCCCTGCTGGCCAGCCGCGGCGGCGGTGGTTTCCGAGCCCATGGTCGCGGCCATGTAGACGCCCTCGTTCCAGTTGCGCGCTTCCGTGACGAGCGGCACGGTGTCGGAACGGCGCCCGCCGAAGATAAACGCATCGATCGCGACGCCGGCCGGATTTTCCCAGTCGGCATCAATCGATGGGCATTGCGCAGCCGGCGCCGTGAAACGCGCGTTCGGATGTGCTGCCTTCTTGCCCGACTCAGGCGTCCAGTCGTTGCCCTGCCAATCGATCAGGTGCGCCGGTGGCGTGTCGGTCATGCCTTCCCACCAGATATCGCCGTCATCGGTGAGCGCCACGTTCGTGAAGATCACGTTCTCCTTGAGCGTCGCCATGGCGTTGAAGTTGGTCTTCTCGCTCGTGCCCGGCGCCACGCCGAAATAGCCCGCCTCTGGGTTGATCGCGTACAACCGGCCGTCGCGGCCCGGCTTGATCCAGGCAATGTCATCGCCGATCGTCGAGACCTTCCAGCCCGCCATATCCTGCGGCGGGATCAGCATCGCGAAGTTGGTCTTGCCGCACGCCGACGGAAACGCCGCCGCGACGTGATACTTGCGCCCTTCCGGCGACGTCACCCCAAGAATCAGCATGTGTTCGGCGAGCCAGCCTTCGTCGCGTCCCATCGTCGATGCAATTCGCAGCGCGAAACATTTCTTGCCGAGCAGCGCGTTGCCGCCATAACCCGAACCGAAACTCCAGATCTCGCGGCTTTCCGGAAAATGAACGATGTATTTCGTGTCGTTGCACGGCCACGGCACGTCCTTCTGCCCCGCTAGCAAAGGCGCACCGACCGAATGCACGCAGGGCACGAACTCGCCGCTGGCGCCCAGCACGTCGTATACCGCCCGGCCCATGCGCGTCATGATGCGCATATTCGTCACCACGTACGGGCTGTCAGTCAATTCCACGCCAATATGGGCGATCGGCGAGCCGAGCGGGCCCATCGAAAATGGGACGACGAACATTGTGCGGCCGCTCATGCAGCCGTCGAAGAGACCATCCAGCGTGAGACGCATTTCCGCCGGATCGATCCAGTTGTTCGTCGGACCGGCCTGTTCCGGACGCGCCGAGCAGATGAACGTGCGATCTTCCACCCGCGCGACGTCGGACGGGTCCGAGCAGGCAAGATAGGAATTAGGCCGTTTGGCGGGATTGAGGCGTTTGAGGGTGCCGGCATCGACCATGAGTTGCGACAGCCGGTCGTATTCCTCCTCGGATCCGTCGCACCATTCGATCCGGTCCGGCTTCGTCAGCGCGGCGACCTGTTGCACCCAATCGATGAGTTTCTGGTTCTTCACGTACGCCGGTACATCGCTATCGGCGGCCACGTTTTGATCTACTACTGCGGGCTGGTTCATCGAGCACACTCCGTTCTTGGAAGAGAAAACGGTTTGCAACTCGCCGGCGCTGCTCGCGAGAGGCGCATTCCGGGTCGCCGGTTCACCCGCACGGAGGAACTCACGTAGCAGACGGCGACACAAAAACAAGGCATGCGTCGGGGAGTTGTCTAGCCTTGGTGGCGACTGCCGTCCTGAAATCGCGGCTTGCGTCGGCACGGAACAAGCTGTTAAAAAGGGATAGGAATTGTCTCCATCGTTGCCGGTATTCCGGCGGTAGCGACGCGTGAATGGCTAAACTGCCTATTCCGCATTCGAATTCTTTCAAACACCCATTCGACGATCGGTAAATTCGTCGGGTTACACCAGCAGCTTAACGCGACGCGATGCCCGTATTTTGGCGAATTTATACGTAATTACCCGATTTCTCCGTAATTACCCGAACTTACCGCGTTGATCCCTGTCCATCCTCGAATTTCTGCAGCACGTTTGATGCCAATCAAAAGCCAATCCATGCCAATCAAAATTGCCATCCTGGACGACTACCAAGACGCCGTTCGCAAGCTCGATTGCTTTAGTCTGCTCGCCGATCACGAGGTGAAAGTATTCAATAACACGGTGCGCGGACTCGGACAGTTGGCTAGCAGACTCTCGGAAGTAGAAGCGCTCGTTTTGATCCGCGAGCGCACCCGGATCAGCTCGCAACTGCTCGACAAACTGCCGCGGCTGCGCATGATCAGCCAGACCGGCAAGGCGGGCGGCCATATAGAACTCGACGCCTGTACCGAGCGAGGCATTGCGGTGCTGGAAGGCACCGGTTCGCCGATCGCGCCGGCCGAGTTGACCTGGGCGTTGATCATGGCTGCGCAACGCCGAATTCCCCAGTATGTCGCGAACCTGAAGCAGGGCGCGTGGCAGCAGTCCGGCCTGAAGACCTCCGCGTTACCGCCGAATTTCGGTCTGGGCCAGGTGCTTCGAGGCCAGACGCTCGGGATCTGGGGATACGGAAAGATTGGCCAGTTGCTCGCCGGTTACGGCAAGGCGTTTGGCATGAAAGTGGTGATCTGGGGCCGGGAGCGCTCGCAGGCTGCCGCCCGTGCAGACGGCGTGGATGTGGCCGAGAGCCGCGAAGCGTTGTTCGAACAGAGCGATGTGCTCTCGTTGCATCTGCGGCTGACCGACGATACGCGCGGCATTGTCACGGCCGCCGATCTGATGCGCATGAAACCCACCGCGCTATTTGTGAATACCAGCCGCGCGGAATTGCTCGAAGAAAACGCGCTGCTCAATGCGCTGCATCACAACCGGCCGGGGATGGTTGCTATCGACGTGTTCGAGAGCGAGCC
>NZ_JAQGMM010000360.1 GCF_028292365.1 Caballeronia sp. | reverse complement strand
TCGAATTCACCAAAGGGCTGTCTGACACCGACGAACCCGATCTCTGGCAAAAGGATCTGACCGGACAAATCGAAACGTGGATTGAAGTCGGCCAGCCGGAAGAACGGCGCATCGCGAAGGCGAGCGGACGCGCGGATCGGGTGATCGTAATCGCGTACGGCGGCCGCACCTCCGAGATCTGGTGGCAGGGCGTCAAGGCGAAGGTCGAACGTATGCAGAACGTGACAGTCTGGTCGCTCACCGATGGCGTGGCCACAGCGCTCGGCGCGTTGGCGGAACGGACCATGCGGCTTCAATGCACGGTGCAGGACGGCGAGGCGTCGCTGGGCAGCGCGACGGTCGATCCGGTCGCTATCGACTGGACGGTGTTCAAGGGAAAACCGCGTTGACTGAATAACCAGCGTGACCAGGGCCGTCCGCCAATCAGGCTTCCGGCGGCCCTTTCAGTTCGACGAGATTGCCTTCCAGATCGAAGAAATAGAGCGACGGGCCGAAGCCTTCAGCACCGTAGCGACGTGCTTCTTCCCCTATGCGCACACCGTTTTCAAGCAGATGCGCACGCAACGCGGCGGAATCGAACGGTTCCACGCGCAGGCACAGGTGATCCATGTTGTTGCCCGTGCCCGGCGTGCCGCTTTCCAGCCGGTCGATCTTCGCGCCCACCGCCAGCAGGTCGATCAGCGAGCGCCCCGCGCGCATCTGCACCAACCCGATCTCGCGCTGTTCCTTCTCCACCGGACATCCCAGCACCGTCTTGTAAAAGCCGACCATGGCGTCAAGGTTCGTACAGCGAATGACGACGTGATCAATCTCGCGAATGGGTATGTGCATCGCATGTCTCCGTTTTTTTTTGCGTGGTGCCAATCAATGAATTGGCACCGTGGTGCCAATCAATGAATTGGCACAAAAATCAGCTTGAAGTTTAGCAAGTGTTGCGAAACAGCACGGCTATCAAGGCTCCAAAGTGTACAGACGAAAAAAAGCCCGCTCGTTGCGGAGCGGGCTGAATCCATATCAGGAGGAGACATGGAGGAGACAGTTCCGATATTACACAGCCGATAGGAGCGATGCAACACTTATCGTAGTAAAAACCCCTATGGTGATGATGTGTCGCATCTGTGCGTCATTTGTCCATGCGTTCACATCCCCGTCATCCAAGGAAGAAATGACAGAGCAAGATCCGGCGAGTACCTATAGACGTGCGCCTCTAAAGTAGTCACGTACCCTTCGCAAACCGAGGATTGTGATGAAAACCGAACACAGTACCGCTACTTTTTCCAACGATGAAACCCGTTGGAACGCCCTGTTGAGCCGCGATTCAAGCGCCGACGGCGAATTCTTCTATGCCGTTCGTACGACCGGCGTGTTTTGCCGCCCGTCGTGTGCGTCGCGGCAGCCGCGGCGTGACAACGTCGAATTCTTCGATACCCCCAAGCAAGCCGAAGCTGCCGGTTATCGGGCGTGCAAGCGGTGTCAGCCGGGCAGCCTGTCGCGCGAGCTGGCTATTGTGGAGCGGGCGTGCAAGGCGCTCGACGCCGACCCGCAGCAACGCGTGACCCTCGCTGAATTGAGCCGCGCCGTGCATGTCAGTCCGTTTCATTTGCAGCGGCTGTTTTCACGTGTGGTCGGCGTGTCGCCGCGGCAATATCAGGCGGCCCGCCGCGCGGATACATTGCGCGGTGCACTCCAGCGTGGCGACGACGTGACGCGCGCCATGCACGACGCCGGCTTCGGTTCGACGTCGCGTATGTATGAAGCGGCGCCCGCCGAGTTGGGGATGACGCCGTCGACTTATCGACGCAAGGGGGCAGGGTTGGTCGTGCATTTCGCGACGGCGCAAACGGCGCTCGGGATCGTGCTGGTCGCCGCAACGGCCAAGGGCATCTGCAAGATCGCTTTCGGCGATAACCCAGTCGCGCTCGAAGCCGAACTGGCGCATGAGTTGTCGGACGCGGAACGGATCGAGGACAAGGCGCGGCTCGCACCGTTTATCGTGCAAATTGATGCCTATCTGCGCGGCACGCGAGAGCACTTCGACCTTCCGCTCGACATCAGCGCTACGGCTTTCCAGCAGCGGGTATGGGACGCGTTGCAGAGGATTCCGTACGGCCAGACGCGCAGCTATACGGATATCGCCGAAACGCTTGGGTCGCCGCGGGCGGTGCGGGCGGTGGCGAATGCGTGCGCATCGAACCCGGTGGCGCTCGCCATTCCGTGTCATCGCGTGGTGCATAAGGATGGCGCGCTCGCGGGGTATCGATGGGGCACGGCGCGCAAGGTCGCGTTGTTATCGGCGGAAAAAGAGCATCGGGAGGCTGCGCCGCTTGAAACCGCTGGCGCGGAGGATCTGGGTTGATCGCGCGCGGCGGGCTTTCGGCGTCGGGAGCAAATTGAACAGGATACGATGCCGATCAGCATCCTCATTGCCCAATCCTCCCTGCTTTCGAACGCGCCTAAATTGCCACAAACCAAACCGACCCGCCTCCAGCTGCCCTACGTTGAACCCTACGATTGGCCACGCGTCCTGCGATTTTTTGCGGGACGCGCGACGCTTGGCGTCGAAGCGGTGGAGGACGGCTCGTATCGCCGGGCCATTGAGTGGCTCGGCGATTCAGGCACGCTCAGCGTGACAAAGCACGCCAGCAAACCGTGCCTCGTCGCGACATTGGAAGGCGCCGCGAGCCGCCATGCAAAAGCGATCGGCGAGCATCTGACACGCATGTTCGATCTCCGGGCCGACGCCCCCGCCATCGCCGCGCATCTCGCCCGCGATCCGTGGTTCGCGCCGCTGACGCGAGCCGTGCCGGGGCTGCGCGTCCCCGGCGCGTGGTCGGGCTTCGAACTGGTCGTGCGCGCGATAGTCGGCCAGCAGGTCAGCGTGAAAGCGGCATCGACTATTGTGGGAAGGCTGGTCGAACGCGCCGGTACGCCACTCACCGATCATCCGCACGCCGGCACGGCCTGGCGTTTCCCCACGCCCGCCGCGCTGGCTGCGGTCGATCTGGAGAAGATCGGCATGCCGGGCAAACGCGTGGCCGCGTTGCAGGGTTTCGCACGCGAGGTTGCGGCAGGCGCGCTGCCGCTAGACGATCCGAACGCGGACCGCACCGAACTGCGGGCGGCGTTGTTGGCCATGCCGGGTATCGGGCCGTGGACGGTGGAATATGTCGCGATGCGCGCACTACGCGATGCCGACGCATGGCCCGGCACTGACCTGATCCTGATGCAGGCGCTGGTGGCACGCGATCCATCGATGGCAAAGGCGGCAGCGTTGCGCGCCCGGGCTGAGGCGTGGCGGCCGTATCGCGCGTATGCTGCATTGCATGTGTGGAACGAGATCGCCGATCGAGCGGGATCGGCGAAAGGCGGATGATGCGCGGCATCGTTATAGGCATCGCTACATGGGCCCGAAGCGGATCCTGAAACCCGCCCCGCTCACTGCCGCTTACGCAGCCGAACCTCAAACCCCGCATCGTCTATCTAAACCCGCCGCTGCGAACCGGCCCCAAACCGCGCGCCAAACCACTGGAATTCGCGCAAACCCTTATCCGGCAAGGGTTCAAGCACGTCTTACACTGAGATGTTAAAGTGCCCGCTACCCAAAAATCTGGTTCGGCGCATTCTGTTCGGCGCCAGACACGCAACCGTCGCAGCAATGGCAAATACGAATTTCTCATCTCCGTCCAACAGCGCCTTCCAGCGCCGCTTATCCGCGCTGACCAGCGGCCCGCAAGGCGCTGCGTTACGCCAGGGGCTGCGCGGCATCGAGAAGGAAAGCCTGCGGGTGACGCACGACGGGACGCTTGCCACCACGCCGCATCCGCGCACGTTCGGCTCCGCGCTCACGCATCCGCTCATCACCACCGACTACTCCGAAGCGCTGATCGAACTGATCACGCCGGCCGAGCATGACGTCGCGCGCACGCTTGAGCAACTGGACGACTTGCATCGCTTCGCCTATGCGCATCTCGGCAGCGAATTGCTCTGGAACGACTCCATGCCCAACGTGCTTCCCGCCGACCAGGACATCCCTATCGGCTGGTATGGCACATCGAATATCGGCATGTTGAAGCACGTGTACCGGCGCGGCTTATCGCTGCGATACGGCCGCACCATGCAATGTATCGCCGGGATTCACTACAACTACTCGCTGCACGAAGACGTGTGGCGCGCATGGGCCGCGCTCGATAACCGCAGCGCCGTGCCGCTCGTCGATTTCCAGTCCGAACGATACTTCGCGCTGATCCGGAATTTTCGGCGGACAAGCTGGCTGCTGATGTATTTGTTCGGCGCATCGCCGGCGCTCAACGAGCAGTTTTTGCGCGGCCGACTGAATACGCTTGAGACTTTCGACGCCACCACGCGTTATCTGCCGTACGCCACCAGCCTGCGGATGAGCGATCTCGGCTACACGAACAACCCAGCGCAATCCGCGCTGCTGCCAAGCTACGACACGCTCGACGGTTACCTCGACGTGCTCGCGAAAGCGGTCAGCGAGCCGTATCCGGCGTATGAAGCCATGGGCACGCAGCGCGACGGCGAGTGGGTGCAGATCAACACGAACGTGCTGCAGATCGAAAACGAGTTCTACTCGACCATTCGGCCAAAGCGTGTCACGCAACCTGGAGAGCGGCCGTTGCATGCTTTGTCGTCGCGTGGCGTGCAATACATTGAAGTGCGTTGCCTCGATATCGACCCGTTCGAGCCCACCGGGATTTCGCTGGAGACCACGCGTTTCATGGACGCGTATCTGCTGTATTGCGCGATCGAAGACAGCCCGCTTTTGCCGCGCTCCGCCAACACGGAAGCCAACGAAAACTTCGCCCGCATCACGAAGGAAGGCCGCAAGCCCGGCCTGACCCTGGCGCGCGATGGCCGCGAGGTCCCCATGCAAGATTGGGCCGATTCATTGCTCGACGCCATTGAACCGGTCGCGCAGGCGCTCGACGCGCTGCATGGCATTGATGAACACATGACCGCCTTGAAGGCCCAGCGCGCACGATTGGCCGATGTCTCGCTGACACCGTCCGCCCGCGTGTTAGAGACCATGCGCGAGAAGCATCAAAGCTTCAACGAATTTGCGCTGGAACTGAGCGCAAAGCACGCCGATTATTTCCGTGGCCGTCCGCTCAGCGCCCAAGCCGAGCGCGAAATGGCGGCGCTTGCTGCAAAGTCGCTGGACGATCAGGCAAGAATCGAGCGTGAAGAGGTCGGTTCGTTCGATGCATTCGTCGGCGCTTATCGTGCTTACACGTTGAACCGCATTAGCGTCTGAACCGGTAGGCGCGGGCTGCAAAGCAGACGCGCAAGCCGATGCCCGGCAATTCAGCAGCTTTTTCCTCGCCGCACAGCTTCAGCAGCGGCAACCCTTACTTGTTTTGCAACAGTGCGCAACCCGTGGAAACGCTCGCGCGTGGGTCAGGTCTGAAAATAGCGACGTATCAGCTGAACCAGACCAATCAGCGGCCGGCCGGGTTTAATCGGCCGGCCTGGACACACATCAAGTAGAGGAAGAAAAATGAGAAAAGACCTGTTGGGAAGCGCGAGCCTGGCCAAGACGGCGGCGATGAGTACGGTAGTCGCGGCAATCGCTCTGCTGGCCGGCTGCTCGACGACCGGCCAGATAGCAGGTGAAACCATGGAGCAGGCCACGGCGCCGCTTACCTGTACGAACAAGGCCGAATGCGACGCGTGGTGGGCGCGTGCGCAAGTTTGGGTCAGCAACCACTCTGAATACAAGCTGCAGACCGTGACGGATTCGATCATCCAGACCGACGGGCCGTCCGGCGGCAAACGCGCGCTCGCGTACCAGATCACCAAGACGCCGAGCAACGAAGGGACAGCGACGATCGGCTTCGCCGCCCATTGCGACAACATGCTCGGTTGCGAGCCGAATCCGTGGAAGGCGGGCGCGGACTTCAAGCAATTCGTGCGCGGCAGGCCATCGCAGATGGGCACGCCGGGTGGCGCGACGGCGACCGGGAACGCGTTGCCTCCGGTTTCTCCTGCGCCGCCATCACGGCCGATGCCGCAAAACCTTCCAGTACAACCGATGCCGCCTACGCTCCAGAATCAGCCAGGACAATCTGGTCAGGACCTGACGCCGCAGTAGGTTCCCATCGATTGTTGATTGCAGAAGGCCGCGCTCTCGTCAGGAGCGCGGCCTTTTGCTTATGCGATCAGGCAAACGCCCAATCTGCGGGAATACGGCCATCAACGGCGAGAATGTGGCGGCTACATACTAATTAGTGCATCGACAGGCTCGTTACTATCGGTTCGATAGTTAAAACCCTTGCATAGGCATTGTTTTAATCCGCCGAGGCAATGCGTTGTGTCTTCGCCTGTCCGATGTGCTCGCGGCGGCTCAGCCGAGCGCAAACACACGCCGATGGGTCCACCGGAAGTGTCCGGATTGGCGTTGAACACATTCATTGCTTCACCGTGCCCACGATTCTGTGTCGCACGTCTGACCCCGGACGCGACGTGGTCTCTCCAATGCGCAGCGGCCCTCTCCGCTCAAGATGATATTTCCAGAAAGACCCTGTTCTAGCGGGCTAAAAGCCGTAATCAGCGCCTCCACCGCTCCGGCTAAAGGAATTCACGTGACGCTCAGAAGCCGCGTGCGGTTCATCGAAGCACTGGCGGACGCAGTACACAAAACGTCCGCGGTGAAAGTCTCCGAACCAAAACGACGCGCTTGATCCGCCGGACAACGGGTACTCATGCGGCGCAAGCCGCACTCTCGCGACTGAAAAACAACACCGCAAAAATTTGGTAAAGAATGCATCTTGAAAATCGATTGCATAGTCAATATTATTCTAAGCAACGAGTTACGCGCTACGGCGCCACCCGAGACCATGTTCTGACCGACTGAAAGCATCGAGCCATTCGATGCGTAAATGGATTTACCCGATGAACCGCGCTGCCCAAACCACCCTCCTCCTCGGCCGACGCTTCGGCCACTCGATAACCGCCGCCTTGCTGCACGTCCTGCCGCCCAACTTGAGCTCATGGAAGCTGGCGCTATACGTGATCGTGTTCTTGCTGCCGGGTGGATCGTTTGTCGTGTTGGGTGCCGCGTGGTTCGAAAACCGCCGCACGCGTAATGTAGCGGACCCGGCTCCCGCCAAGGCTCCGCTGCTCTGTCGTCCGAAACACTGCGACGCCTGATATCTTCGCCGCCGTTCCTGGCGCGACGGATATGCAACTCACGCAGCGCGTGAGTTGCATATCCGTCGCGTAACCGTTGCGTAATCACCCGTAACTGATTCCGCACGGCGAGTAACACCCAGCTTCCTTTCAAACCGTTACCCTAACGCCTGCCCGACGCCCGCCCTACACGCGCGTTCAGTTACCATTTCGGACCGGTTGCACGAAACGCTTCGCGCCGCATTGCGCTGAAGCACGCGCAACCTCCGACAGGAATCCAGAGCAGATGCCGTTCACCCGAATACCCGTCTTTCCCGCCAAGTCCGCAATCGTCCTCGCACTGGCACTGACCATGGCCGGTTGCGCCGTCGGTCCGAACTACAAGCGCCCTGACACCGCCGTTCCCGCATCGTATAAAGAGGCGCCGGAAGGCTGGAAAGTCGCGCAGCCTTCGGACCGGGTGGATCGTGGAAACTGGTGGGCGATTTATAACGACCCACAGTTGAACGACCTCGAAACGCGGCTGAACGCGTCGAATCAAACTATTGCGCAATTCGCGGCGGCTTATCGGCAATCGCGTGCGCTGGTCTCGGAGGCGCGTTCGGCGTATTTCCCGACCTTGGGGTTATCGGCGTCGGGCTCGCGGGCAGGCTCCTCGAGCCGCTCGACCAGCACGGTGTCGAGTGGCCGTGGGATCAGCAATAACTACGATCTTTCCCTCGATGCATCGTGGGAACCGGATTTGTGGGGCACCGTCAGCCGGACGGTCGGCGCGCAGCGCGCCGGTGAGCAGAGCGCCGCAGCCGATCTCGCCAACGCACGGCTTTCGGCGCAAGGCACGCTCGGGCAAACGTACTTCCAGTTGCGTTCGCTGGACGCGCAGCAAAAGCTCCTCGACGACACCGTCGCCGCCTATCAGCGCACGCTGCAACTCACGCAGAACCAGTACGCGCAAGGCACGGCCGCGCGCTCGGACGTGATCCAGGCGCAGACGCAGTTGCAATCGGCACAAGCATCGGCCATTGATAACGGCGTCGCCCGCGCGCAATTCGAACACGCGATCGCCGTGCTGGTCGGCGAGCCGGCGTCAACGTTCTCTCTCGCGCCATCGCCGCTGGACGCCACGCCGCCCGACATGCCGCTGCAACTGCCGTCTGCCATCCTCGAACGGCGGCCCGATATCGCGTCGGCCGAGCGCAAGGCGGCGCAGGCGAACGAGCAGATCGGCGTGGCCATTGCGGCGTTTTTCCCCACGCTGACGTTGTCGGCAACGGGTGGTTTTCAAAGCTCAATATTCTCGCAATTACTGACCGCGCCGTCGCGCTTCTGGACACTTGGGCCGGATCTTGCAGCCACTATCTTCGATGGCGGTTTGCGGGCCGCCCAGACCGAAGCTGCGCGCGCGTCGTATGACTCGGCCGTGGCGACGTATCGGCTGGCTGTGCTGACCGCATTCCAGGACGTCGAGGACAACCTGGCGTCGCAGAGAATTCTAGCGAACGAAATCGGCATCCAGCAGCAAGCGGTTGCGTCGGCGCAGCAGGCGCTGGCTATTGTGACCAATCAGTACAAGTCGGGCACGGTCGGGTTTATCAACGTGCTCACCGCGCAGACCACGGCGTTCACCGCCGAGCAGAAGCTGGCGAATATCGCCGGGGAGCGGATGGTGTCGTCGGTGGGATTGATCAAGGCGCTCGGCGGCGGCTGGGATACCGCGCAAATGGATCAGGAAACCGGCAGCGCAGTGGCGCCTGAAGCAGCCGCACCGGTTCCGGCGAGCGGCGTCGTGGTGAAGGGGTCGAGCGCTGCGCTGAATCCCAGGCAGAGTTCGTCGACCGTTGCGGCCGAGAGCGGCGATACGGCCAAAGAGTAAGGCGCTGGGGCGAGGATCCCCCGGGTCTTGATGTCCTGGTTGTACACGCCGTTACGGCACGCTCGCGGCCACTCCCCTCTCCATCTCAATGCCCGGTGAACGCGGCCCTGAAAACAGCAGCGAAGCGCCCGGGCTTTATCGAACGAAGGTCAGCTCGACGGTGTCCGGTCCCGTATGCCGTCCGAGCAGGTTCAACAATCCCGCCAGATTTTCCCGAGCCTCGGGTGTGGCCGTCGCCACGCCGTTGAACGCGCTCGATGTCTTCGATACCGTCCCTTGTCCGCTTAGCAATAACGGCCCGGACGACGTCGTCGTCAAGTTGATCGTCCCTGCCTGGCCTTCCGCCTGGAACACCACCCGATACGACCCCAGCGGCTTCACGCGCGACACGCTGGACGCCATGTCGTCGAGCGTCACGATCACCTGCCCGTAGGTGTTGTGTCCCAGCATCCGCCATTCGGTCCACGTCAGCCGCACATTGCCTTCCATGTTGAGCGTATTGAACGGCGCGCCGAGACCCGAGAGGAGGCTCGCCGGCACGGTAATCGCGCCCGGGGAAACCGTCGAACTGGAAAAACCGGCATCGACGAAAACCGAGTCCGGCATGGACTCTGTCTGGCGCATCTCCATGCGCACGTGGCCGGTGAACAAGGGCCAGAAAGCCGTGTGCCACTCGATTCGTCCCGGCAGCAGCGTCGCGCCGTCGGCAGTGCCCACGCCACCGCCGGTCGCCAACATCAGCGTGGCCGAGCCCTTCCACAGCGAACCCGCCGGATCGACGAGATTCACATGGCCGTCCGTCGACTTCGCGAATTGCGGCACGATCCAGGCCGCCGGCAGCATGACGGCCAGCGTCACGACCACCGATATTCCCGCCACCACGAACCACGGCCAAGCCGCGAGAAGCCGCCGCATGCGGTAGTTCATTGCACCTGGGCCGGTTGCAGCGATGTCGTCAGATCCACTTGACCATCGGGTTTGAGCGCCGTGATGTGCGCCTCGCTGACCTGCACCTTGAACTGCTTCCGGGCGTTATCGAGCCACACCGTCCATTCCGGGAACGACGCGTTCTTCAACTGGATCTGCACGCCCGCGCCGACCACCTGGACCTGTGCGGGGGGCATGTTGTTATCGGTAAGCGATTTCGCCAGCGCGTCGCGCAACGCGCCGCCGGTCGGCGTGACGCCCTGCCCGCCACCTGCAAGCGAGCGCGCCTCGTTCGCTTGCGCGGTCATCTGCGCGAGCTGGAGCTGCATTGCGGGCAGCGTGCTGCGAAGCCGCGCGCGGCCTTCATAGGCAGGCGCCCACAGGACCAGATACACCAGAGCAATGGCCGCCACCAGGCCGCCCCACATCAGGATGGTTTTTTCACGCTGGGTGCGTGCGTTCCAGAACTCGCCCCAAGTGTCGATGATGACCTGTTTCATTGGGCGCTCCTGATGGTCCACTTGCCGGTATTACTGTCGATACCACCGGCCAGCCCATTCGCCGCCAACCGTCTCTGCAAGCCAGGATCGACCTTGGTTTCCGGCTTGAAGGTCACTTCCAGCCGCCGATCGTGGTAATCCAGCCCTGCAATTCCGTTCACCGGGATCGGGCCGAGCGCCCGAGCGAGGGCATCGGCGAGGGAGAGGAAATCAGATGGCGACAGTTGTCCCGAAACCAGCCGCAGGCGGTCGAGCTGACGCGACATCTGGTCAGGTGCATCGAGTACGACCGTGGTTTTCGGGAACGTGTTGAGGAGCGTTTCGGTCATCTGCGCGTTGATCGCGTCGCGTTGCCGCGCGAGTTGGAGCCACTGAATATTGATACCGACCATCGATACCACCAGCGCCCCCGCCAGCAGCGCCACCGGCAGTCTCAGGCGCCGCATGGTCGCGCGGTCGAGCCGCCACGGCTGCGCGGCGAACTCGAACTGGCACAGGTCGAAGTGGTTCGCGAGCGCGTTACGTGCAAGGGTTTCGAACGTCAGCGGCTGAGCACCGGGAAACGCAGGCCGCGCCGACGTCATCCGAGGCTCAGCGCCAGGAACGTCGCGCAGGGTGTACAGCGTTGCCGGCTGTGCGCCGGCGAGTGCGCTGAGCGTGGATGTCACGGCATCGGCGGGAATCGCCAGGCCTTCGCCCAACGCCGCGTGCTCGCCGCGCGCAATCGCGATCTCGACACGCGTCGTAGCGCTCTCGGAAGGCCTGAGGGTATCGCCGCCGAGCAAAACCGGGGCAGTCGCCACCACGTCGCCCAGGATGCCCGCGACGAATGGATTCGGGGTATCGGCGACGCTTTCTTGCAAGGGCAGACAGCGCATGGCCGGCACGGCCTTCACATTCCGATGCCCCGCGTTCGCAAACGCCTCGAGCACGAAGCGGAACCAGCCGCGATCGATCACCGCGAGCACACGCCGGCCGCTCGCGAGCGCGACCGGATCGACAGCGATATGGCACGTCTGCGGATCCTGGATCAGCTGATCCTCGACCACGTTGGGCAAGGCCTGACGCAAGCGCGGACCTTTCAGCGGCGGCATTTGCGCCGCCGTCAGCAACAGGTCGCGCGCAGCGACAATCAGCACCGTCGCGCTCGCGCGCGGCAGCAGCGAAAGCGCGGCGCGGCCAGCCCGCTGCGTGACGTTGCGCTTGTCGAGCAGCAGAAACGGCAGCTCCGGCAAATTCCACTCTTCGGAGCGCACCGCCGGATCACGCGGCGGCAGTAGGACGATCAATGTGCTCAAAGGCCGCTCTCTAGTTTTCTGTATCGAAAGTTATTTACTGTACTGCGCGTACTGCGACATCGTTCCGATGAAACCCGTCCAAACGCATCAAAGCTGGTCGCGCACATAGACAATACGCGTGGTATGCGTCGCCGGATCGCGATACAGCAAGGTTGTCCGGTCGACTTCCGCCCGTTCGTGCTGCACGCGGCCGTGGATCAGGAAATACTTGGTGGTGACGTCCATCTGGTTTGGATCGATGTTGGCCGTTGGCGCGCCCGCGCCGGTCAGCGCGAGCTGCACGTTGCCGACATCGTGGAAAAACACGGTCTCGCGGCGCGCCACAAACGCCTGTGCCTGTGACAGCGACATGCCGGGCACCGTCGCGGCAATCACCTCGGCCGTCGCGGTATTCATGTTCACCGATGTCGTGGTCGGCAGCACCGTCACGAATGGCCGCAATTTCTCTACGGCTTCCGGCGAAAAACCGGGGACATCGAGCAACGACTCCACGTTGATCATCTGCAGCGGCGCAACGGGTGCGCTGCTGTCTGCATCGGCGAGGCCGGGGTCGTCCGTGAAATTGCCGCCGCCCGTTCCCCCGCCCTGCGCGATCGCGGCAATCGTGGAGGCAGGCGAGGCCGCGGCGGCGGTGGTCGACTGCGTCTGGAACCGCGTCGCCGACTGCGCCAGCCCGGCCCGGATCTGCAGCGCGACGGTCTTCGCCAACGACGCATCGAGCCCGAGCAGCGTCAGCAGCCGCTGGAACGACGCGATTTCCTGCACATTGATGGTCAGCAGGCCGGGTGTCGGCGTGGAGACCAGGTTGCGCAGGTTGAACTTGGCCTGCGCATCTTCAATCGATCCCGACAGATACGTGGACGCGCCCTGCTGCGCCCGCACATCGCCAATTTGGCCGAGAAAGTCCGACAGCCGGGTCTTAGCGATCGGCACGCCCCACACGCCGCCGAGATAGGTGACGTTCGGCGCGGAATCGGCTTCGGAACGCAGGATCAACCGGGTCCAGTCGAGCGCGCTGCGCGAAATCCATTGCGCCTGCGCGAGCAGCCGCTGGTTCTCGATACGGCGGACCTGCACTTGCTGGCGCCACAACAAACCTGACACGATGATTGCCGACAACGCCACGACCAGCAGCGCGCTGATGATCGCGACACCGCGCTGTTGTAAATGCCTGGAAGGCCTCGATAACCTGAGCCGTTTCGCCTGAACCGATGAAGAACGCATGGTCATTCTCCGATCAGGAACACACGCGTGATCGGCAGCGCCAGATTGTGCGCGCCGACCGCGATCTGAATGCCCGTCACCGCGCGCGGCAACGGCGCGTTGCCGAGCTGCGGCACTTTCAGGTTGTTATCGTTCTGCGTGATTTGCGCCGTCACGTCGTCCATGCGCATCGTCCAGCCGGTTTTGGGCACGTAAGCGCGCGTGGCGAAGGTCGAGACGCCGCCCATCAGCGGTATCGCGGTCCAGCCATCGGAGTTGTCCGACGCCGATAGCGCCCGCCGTACTTCACCCACGTTGCCAAGCGGCGGCGATGCAAAACGCACCACCCGGCCGCCGTCGGTCAAGCGGTAGCGCACGACCTGCAAGCGCGGCGCTACACCTTGTGCATAGACACCGCGAACAATCTGCAGCGCATTCCGGCCGATAGCGACCGCGGCCTGGCCGGCTTCATCGTCCGTGGCGGCCTGGCGGGCGTCGATGCGCATCTGGTCGAACAACTGCGCCACCACGCGCTCATCTTCCATCGCGTTCGTGATGGTCGTGCGGCCGCGCATGATCTGATCGAGGCCGCGCCACGACAGCACCGCGATCACCGCGAGGATCGCGATGGCGACCAGCATCTCGATCAGCGTAAAGCCACGAGTGCCACGATGGCTACGAGCGCGGCGAACGTCGCGCCTAGAGCGAACGGCTGGTTTCATTCGCCACCACCATGACCATTTGCGCGAGATTGCCGGAGATTCCTGGCGACTCCACGATGACTTCCACGCGCCGGAAAATCGGATTCGGCGTGCTCGACACGCGGTCGGTGCAAATCAGCTTGAGATTGCCCTGCGAGCAATCGAACGTGCGCGTTCCGATGTCCGGCCACGTATGCGTGAGACGCAATCGCGCGAGTTCGTTATCGGCGCTCCAGCCCGCCAGCAGCCGCCGATGCAAATCCGCCTCGCCGGTGGCAAGCGCGCCCACCGCGCGCAGCGACGCCGCCAGCGCCACCGCGATAATCGCCAGCGCGACGAGCACTTCGATCATGGTGAAACCGCGCGAGCGCTTGGAGTTAGGGTCAAAGGAGGACGTTGACGTAATTGGCATCAGCGCACCTGATAACGGCCGTTGCCGGTACCCACGATTGTCACGCTGCCCGATGCCGAGACGAGCGTCACCTCCATCGGGGTGTCGATAGCTTCAGTGCCGAACACCACCCGCGCCGCCGATTGATCCGTACCCACATACTGGATCGTCACACCCGTCACGCCGCCTTCCCAGCGGCGCGGGCGCAGCAGGTCGTCGCGCAACGGACGCCAACCGTCTTCCGTGCGCATATCGAAGCGAAAACCGCCGTCGAGCGGCTGCCACGCAATAGGCCTTGCCCGCACTTGCGCTTCGTCGCCGGCGGATTCGAACAGGAGCGCAAGACGCTGCGCTTCCTCGTTCAGGTCCGTGCGCGGATTGCGCGTGAGCTTCACCGACGCCAGCGACACCAGCAATCCCGCGATCACCAGCACCACCAGCATTTCCAGCAGCGTAAAGCCGGCCTGCCGCCGCACCTTCGCGCGGCGCGGCGCCTCGGGTGCTGAACAGTCCGGCTTGTGCTGCATGTTCACGTCGATTAGCTTCTGTTAAAGAGCAGCAAGGAGAGGCTAAAAAAACCTATTGCCACGAGCCGATATCGGCGTCATTACCCTCGCCACCCGGCCTGCTGTCGGCGCCATAGCTGAATACGTCCACTTCGCCATGCACGCCCGGGTTCAGGTACTGATATTCCTTGCCCCATGGATCGACTGGAACGCGATCCATATAACCGCCGCCTTTCCAGTTGTTCGGGATCGGTTCAGTGGTCGGCTTTTCGACCAGCGCGCGCAGCCCCTGCTCCTGCGTCGGATAGCGGCCGTTATCGAGTCGATAAAGATTCAACGACTGCATGACCGAACCAATATCCGCCTTCGCCGCCACGCGACGCGCTTCGTCCGGGCGGCTCATGATCTTGGGCACGATCAACGCGGCGAGAATGCCGAGAATCGCGATCACGACCATGATTTCGATCAGCGTAAAACCGCGCTGGCGACGCGATTGCTGCGTACCTTGCGCCATCTGGAGTTCGTAGCGGCGCTTCATCCACATTTGCATGACTTGATCTTCCTTTCCAATTGATTCGTAACAGCCCTCAGGCCCGACACGATGTTCGATGCCCGTCCGCCGCCCTTATTCGGACCATGAACCATTCATCGGAACAATCAACGATCGTTGCGGGCAGGCAAGCATTCTATAGGTCCGGTTGCGCGGATTTCACTTCGTAAGCGTCGCCTCGCCCGATCCGTTTGATCCTGGACGGCTTCAGCGCACATAAATGGTTGGGCCGGGCGCGTTCGGCGGCAGGAATATTTCAGAGCGCTTGCCCTTTCTATCGATGATGATCGAGCGCGAGCGAACTTCCTTGATCGTCACGCCCGGCGTCAGCGGCCCGCCCAGCGAGATGGCGCGCGCCGGTTCGCCGCCGTAACTTACGATCGCCGCCGCGCCGTGCTGCAGCGCGAGGATCCCGAACAAGTGCACGTCCTGGTTCTCCTGATGCTGCAACTGCCCGCCGAACAACGTGGCCGCCTGTTCCACCGACGGCGCGCGCCCCGCCGCCGCCGCGGGCAACGGCGCGCTCTGGTGAGTCGTCAGCGTGATCACCCACCACGTCAGCGTCGCGCAGAAAATGGCGAGCGCGATAAGCGATAGCAGGCGGGTCTGGAATGCATTCATGGGATGGGCTTCTTCACTGCACCAGATTATTCAATTCGATGATCGGCAGCATCACCGCCAGCACGATCACCAGCACGACGCC
>NZ_JAQGMM010000355.1 GCF_028292365.1 Caballeronia sp. | reverse complement strand
CGGTTGTCTGGCAAGACGTATTCGATGCCGGCACGGGCACCGTGCAGTTGCCGGTGGCATCGAAGGATTCTTGCGCTTGTGTGGTCGTGGTCGAGTAATTATTCGACGGAACCGAGTGGTAAAGCAGTGCGTTATACGTGCCCTTGAGATCCGCGACGCTCGTGCTCACCGTCGAAAAGCCGATGAACGGATAAAAGTCGAAGTGACGGTTCGGCACCGGGAACAACTGTGGAAAACCGGGGATCGCATGGACGCCGTCGGCGGTCAACGTGGCGCCGTTGTATTGCACGCTCGCTCCCGGAATGCCCCCGCCTGCCACGCCCTGGCCGATAAAGATGGTCGGTGGATTCGCCTGGTTGAACGCAGCGGCCGTAATGTAGATCGATCCATCCGAGGCCTGGCCGCCGCCCGGCGTCAGCACGAACGCGCAGCGTGTTTGCTCAGCGGTGGGCAGCGTGCCTGCGGGCGGGTGCACCACGGCGCCGACAATCGTCGTGCCCTTGCGAGTCGGATTAACGGTACCGGTGACGAGTGGAATGGGCGATTCGAGCCACTTCAGCGTGTATTTCATGTTCACAGCGTCGATGTTCAGGCTCACGATCTCGCCGCTGCCCGCGCCGCCCAGATACGTGCTCGAGACAATGTCCGCGTTCGCCGGACACAACGGTCCAGCACCTGGACCGACAACCGGCGCGCCTTGCGTGCCACAACTCGCGCCGGAACATTGCGGCGTGTTGATCGGACCCGGGTTGTCGGCGTTACCGCCACTGCATGCGACAAACAACGGTGCGGTCGCAAGTGCGAGCGCGAGTCCTTTCGAAATGGCATACGGCATACCGCTGTCTCCCTTATCTAGTTTGCGCGTGTAATTTCGCGATCACCTTTTCGTGTGTCAACCGACTGAAACATCTAAATCGTCGATTCAAACAGTGCGCTTCCGGCCGAGCCTTGACTGACAAGGCGTTGGCAGCGCATTGAAACAAATGTTTTTCCGTAAGGTGAATTGGAGAAAATCTGTTTCGATACGGCGCAAAACGAAGAAGGTTTAAGTGCGAAAACGCGTAATCATCTACGAACGAACGTTCGTAAATAAATTAGGATAATCCCTATGGAAAACGCGGCTGAAGTTCTGTTTGACCTGCGGGGAATTCGCAGGTGGGGATTTGAAAACGACGCCGTGACGCTCATTCGGGAAAGCAGCGGGAGGTAAAAATGCAGGCGTGAAAAAGCCGGTTTCGCACAACGGCGGAAACCGGCTTTTCGTTAGATGAGCGCCTGGCGCGCTCAGCTTCTACTGGAGTCGATAAGTGGCTTAGCGCGCGAGCCCGGATTCTTCATCGGCCCCGATCGCAAGGTTCATGCACTGGATCGCCGCGCCGGACGCGCCTTTGCCCAGGTTATCCAGTCGGGCGACGGTGACGAACCGCTCTTCATTGCCGAAGACGAACAGCTCGACCCGGTTGGTGTCGTTGCAAGCCTGGACGTCAAAGAAGCCGTCGTCGAGATTGCTGTCCGCATTGAATGGCAGCACGCGCACGAACGGCTCGTTCGTGTAGTACTCGGCAAACAACGCCTGCACGTCTTGCGGTTTGGCGGCGCGCGCGAGTTGGTTGGGCGAGAAGTACGTGGTGACGGCGAGGCCCTTCAGGAAGTTGCCGACAATAGGCGTGAACACCGGCGCGTGTTTCAGTCCCGAACGCACGGCCATTTCCGGCAGATGCTTGTGGGCAAGACTCAGCGCGTAAGGCCGGGGGCTGTCCAGCTTCGCATTCCCACCCGCTTCATAGTCCGCGATCATCTTCTTGCCGCCACCGCTGTAGCCGGTGATGGAATACGCGTGCGCGGCGAAATTGGCGGAAACAAGACCACCCGCCACTAACGGCTTCATGGCCAGCAGGAACGCCGATGCGTGACAACCCGGCACCGCGATGCGCTTCGCCGTGCGCAAACGCTCGCGCTGCGCCGGCATGAGTTCGGGCAGACCGTACGCCCAGTCGTCATGCGTGCGGAACGCCGTGCTGGCGTCAATCACCACCGTGCGGTGATTGTCCGCGTTCACCAGCGAAACCGATTCGCGCGAAGCGACGTCCGGCAGGCACAGGAACGTAACGTCCGACGCATTGATCAGCCGCCGACGCTCCTCCACGTCCTTGCGCCGTGCATCCTCGATACGCAATATCTCGACGTCACGCCGCTCGGACAGATACTCGAAAATCTTCAGGCCGGTGGTGCCTTCCTGTCCGTCGACAAATACTTTCGTGGTCATCTCGATCTCGCTGGGTCGGTCGCGCCCCGAAGTCTTACGGCTGGAGCGCGGTCAAAACGCTATTTTAATGCGCTTCCGCGACAACGCGATGGCATTGCCGGGCACATCAGCCGATCGGCCTGAAAAACGTTGCAATGCTGCTAAAAAGCTACTTTGCGTTCCAGCGCGCCGTCACGGCCGCAATCCGTGCCCCAAACACTTTGGCCGTCTCCAGATCGCCGGGCGGCGGGGCTTCGTCAGGCGACGCATCCGCCGGCGATTGCGTCAGCAAGCCCGAAAAACCACCGACGAAGTTCAAGTCGTTGCGCGTGGCCGCCTTTGTATTCGACGGCATCATGCCGGTGCCAGCCCAGATCATGCTGTGCTGCATCGCGAGCGTGATCAAGTAGGCGATAGTCGAATGCTTGTCGCCGTTCATGGTCGCCGAGTTGGTGAATCCGGCCGCGATCTTGTCCTTCCACGACTGCGCGAACCACGGTTTGGAGCTGGCATCGGCAAATTTCTTGAAGTCGGCTGACGGACCGCCCATGTACGTGGGCGAGCCGAAAATGATGGCGTCCGCGGCGTCGAGCTCGGCCCAGCCAGCGTCGTCCAGATCGCCGACGGCAAGCAGTTTCGCGTCCGCGCCGGCGTCGATCGTGCCCGTAAGCACGGCTTCGGCGACTTTTTTCGTATGACCGTAGCCGCTGTGATAAACAATGACGATTTTTGGCATTTCATTCCCTGTTTGCGACACAAGGCCGCGGGTTGCGCAAGAACAACCGGAACCACGCGTCTTCGCGCTAATTTAGCCGGCTGAAAAAAACGACGCCGGTGAAAAGTTCACCGGCGAGTCTAGCAAAGCCAAATTGGACCTGCCGACGCGCCTTCAGCGCCATTCACCGCCCGTAGGTGACAACGAGTTGCGCGCTGGCGATGGTCGTGGTGCGAATTTCGTGCTCGAACATGAGCGAGGGGCTGCTTTGGCGCAGGCGCAAGTCGCTGCTGTTGAGCGCGTAGACCGTGATGATGTAGCGATGCGGTTTGCCCGGTGGCGGACAAGGACCCGCGTAACCGTCGATATCGAAATCATTGCGCGATTCCACCGCGCCCATTTTGCGCAAGACGCCCGAGGCGCTTGCATTCGATGGCAACTGCGAGACGTTCGCGGGAATGCCCGCGACGGCCCAGTGCCACCAGCCGCGGCCGGGCGCGTCCGGGTCGAAGACGGTGACCGCGAAACTTTGCGTGGCTGCAGGCGCACCGTGCCATGACAACTGCGGCGAACGGTTGCCCCCTTTGCAATCGCTCTGGTCGAAGACGAGCGCAAGCGGCACGGGCTGGTTCGTGCGGAAGTCGGTACTTGTCAACGTGAAAGGGGCTGCTACCTTAACTTCAGCAACTGCACGCGGCGCATTTGATACTATCGCGGCGCAGAAAACCGAAAGCAGCACCGCCCGGTGAGAGATTCGGAACCCGACGACACGCCAATCAAGAGCGCGGTACATAGCACAAACCACAAGCCCGATCCCCAAGCGCATGGTGCAAATTCTCCGGTCACGGGCGCCGCCAAGTCTGGCGTTTCACCCACTGCAACGATGTATTTTGTCTCAGAAATTGGCTTAGAGCTGAATTCAAGTTTAACATCCCGGGAATGGACAAAATTTTTCAAATGTTAAAAACAAGACTCGGCAAGCGTCCACACCGTGACTTCCGGTTTAGTCGAAATTTCGCTCTGCCGGCTGAAGGGCCAATGTAATGAGCACGGAGTAAATTTCCTAAAATGCGCAAGGGATTTATTCGTTTACGAGCGAGGGGTAAATAATGGGTCAACGGATAAAAGTCATTATTGCCGATGACCATCCTGTCATTCTGTTTGGCGCTACGCAGGCGCTATTGAAATTTCCCGAAATCGAAGTGATCGGGCAGGCGCGCCAATCGACGGAATTGATTCAGCTTTTGCAAAAATCACCCTGTGACGTGGTTGTGTCCGACCTTGCCATGCCAGGTGGCCAATATGGCGACGGCATGCCATTGCTGGGTTATATCGGCCGTCAGTTCCCGACTGTGCGCATTGTCGTGCTGACCATGCTGGAAAATCCCGCGCTCCTGAAACGCCTGCGTGAGGTGGGCGTGACGGCTGTCATCAATAAGTCAGACGATTTGAGCCACATCGGCCTGGCCATCGTCCATACGATGCGCGGACAGGATTATATTGGGCCGTCGGTGCGGCTGGCGCTCGACAGCATGGGCTTGTCGGCCAGTGGCCAGCAGCGTGACGTGGTGTTGTCGAAGCGGGAACTCGAAGTGGTGCGTTTATTCGTGTCCGGCATGACGATTACTGAAATTGCCGCGCAGTTGAAACGCAGTATTAAAACAATCAGTACGCAAAAGAATACCGCCATGCGCAAGCTGGGAATTGAACGGGATTCTGAATTGTTTCAATATGCCCAGAGTAATGGGTTATTAAATCTGTCGGCTTATGTGGGCGACGGAAACCTGGATGACGCCATTCAGATTAATACGCAATAGTTGTTAATTTCGTTGCATAAAAATGCCGCTCGTTTATAAAAACGCGCGGCATTTTTTAATGCAGGGGAATTAGCGATCAGGTGGTTATTGTGGTGATGCCGTGACGCCGCCGTGCGCTGCCGACCATTGCGCCGGCGCATGCAGGAATTTCTCGACTTCATCCAGCGTCTTTGTCTCAAAATAGCCCGCTTCCTTTGCGACGCGCAGCACATCCCACCATGTGGCGAGCGCGTGCAATTCCACGTCGATATCTTTCAGCACCGAGACGCTTTCCTTGAAGATGTTGTAGTGAAACAGCACAAAGCAGTGATTCACCTTCGCGCCAGCCGAGCGCAGCGCGTTGATGAAATTGATCTTGCTGCGGCTGTCGGTGGTCAGGTCTTCCACCAGCAGAACCCGCTGTCCTTCAGTCAGCAATCCTTCAATTTGCGCGTTCCGGCCGAAACCCTTTGGCTTCTTGCGCACATATTGCATGGGCACCATTAGCCGGTCGGACAGCCACGCGGCAAACGGGATGCCGGCCGTCTCGCCACCTGCGATTGCATCGATCTGCTCATAGCCGATATCGCGCAGGATGGTGGTCTCGGCCATCTCCATCAGGCCGCGGCGGACGCGCGGATACGAGATCAGCTTGCGGCAGTCGATATAAACCGGGCTCGCCCATCCTGACGTGAAAATGTACGGTTTGTCCGCGTTGAAATGCACGGCCTGCACTTCGAGCAGCATTTTGGCGGTGGTGTCGGAGATCGTCTGGCGGTCGAAGCCTGTCATGGGCGAATCCTTGGATTTTGAGGTGGCGCCTGAGGCCCGTTTTTGCGGCAATCAAGCGGCGGCGGACAAAGGCGCCTGGCGCAGCGGTGGCATCCGGTCAGGCGATATGGACTATGTTCGACGCGCGCGTAGGCCGGAATTTTACTCGACACATAAGACGCGGACGCGCACAAAGCCCGACTAAACCCCGCTTCGTCGTCGGAATTGTCTTGTGAATCCAAGACCTGCCGAGCAATCCGTGAACGCACTTTAGCCTGCTCGCGCGCTGTTTCTGTCGAAAATGGTGCTATGCGCCAATTTTAACGCGCGGTGTACACTATTTATCCCCGAAAAATGCTACGGCCGAGTGTTTCATTGTGGATGCATCCGCGCTTGTCGCCCATGCGCCTCGTCATCGCGCAGCGTTATCGAAACCGGCCGGACGTCCAACATTCATTTGATCCGTAACGAGATTTGACCGTCTCGAGCGCAGTGTCCTTACCTCGTATGCGCACATTTTCCAACTCTTTTCTCTAAACGTCTCAGGCTAATCATGGACGAACAACTGAAGCTCAGCGCCCTCGCGTATCACCAGTATCCGAAGCCCGGCAAGATCTCGGTCACGCCGACCAAGCCCTTGTCCAACCAGTTGGACTTGTCGCTGGCTTACTCGCCCGGCGTGGCCGCTGCCTGCATGGCGATCTTCGACGACCCGCTGAACGCCCAGAAATATACCTCGCGTGGCAATCTGGTCGGCGTGGTGACCAACGGCACGGCCGTGCTGGGTCTCGGCAATATCGGGCCGCTCGCCGCCAAGCCGGTGATGGAAGGCAAGGGCTGCCTCTTCAAGAAGTTTGCGGGTATCGACGTGTTCGATATCGAGCTCGCCGAGACCGATCCGGACAAACTCGTCGATGCCATCGCGATGCTCGAACCCACGCTCGGCGGCATCAACCTCGAGGACATCAAGGCGCCGGAGTGCTTCTATATTGAGAAGAAGCTGCGCGAGCGCATGAAGATTCCCGTCTTCCACGATGACCAGCACGGTACGGCGATCATTGCATCGGCGGCCATTCTCAACGGCCTGAAAGTGGTCGGCAAGAAGCTCGGCGAAGTGAAACTCGTGTGTTCGGGCGCGGGCGCCGCCGCTATCGCGTGTCTCGATTTGCTCGTCCACCTCGGGCTCAAGAAGTCGAACATCCTGGTCTGCGATTCCAAAGGCGTGATCTACGAAGGGCGCGGGAACCTGGATCCATCGAAGGAACGGTACGCCGCGAATACGACCAACCGCACGCTCGCCGATGCCATCGACAAAGCCGACGTCTTCCTCGGCTGCTCGAGCGCCGGCGTGCTCAAACCGGACATGGTCAAGGTCATGGGCACGCAACCGCTGATCCTGGCGCTTGCCAACCCGGAGCCGGAAATCCGCCCGGAAGAAGCCAAGAAGGTGCGTCCGGACGCGATCATTGCCACCGGCCGTTCGGACTATCCGAACCAGGTGAACAACGTGCTGTGCTTCCCGTTCATCTTCCGCGGCGCGCTGGATGTGGGTGCGACCACGATCACCGAAGAGATGAAACTTGCATGCGTTCGCGCGATTGCGGAACTGGCCGAAGAGACCGATCAGGGCGATGAAGTCGCGAAAGCCTACGAAGGCCATTCGCTTGAATTTGGCCCGGATTACCTGATTCCGAAGCCGTTCGATCCGCGCCTGATCATCAAGATCGCGCCGGCCGTTGCCCAAGCCGCGATGGATTCAGGCGTGGCGACACGTCCGATTCACGACATGGATGCGTATCGCGAAGAGCTTGGCGCGACGGTCTATCGCACGGGCATGGTGATGCGGCCGGTGTTCGCGGCGGCCAAGTCGGCGCCGGCGCGGATTGTGTTTGCGGAAGGCGAAGACGAGCGCGTGCTGCGCGCCGCGCAATTCGTGCTGCTGGAGAAGATCGCGAAGCCGATCATCATCGGAAGGCCGGCGGTGGTGGAAATGCGTCTGCAGAAGATGGGCTCGAAGCTCAAGCCCGGCACCGATTTCGAGATAGTGAATCCGGAAGACGATCCGCGCTACCAGAAGTGCTGGCAGGAATATCACAACATCGCCGCGCGTGAGGGGGTGACGCCGGACAACGCAAAGGCCGCGCTACGCAAGTTCAACACGCTGATTGGCGCGATCCTGGTTCGTCTTGGCGATGCCGAGGGCATGATCTGCGGCATGATCGATACGTATCACGACCATCTCAAATTCATCGAGCAGGTGTTGGGCAAGGCGGAAGGGGTGGAGAATTTCGCTGCGATGAATTTGTTGATGCTGCAGGGACGCAACCTCTTTATCAGCGATACCTACGTCAACGAGGTCCCAACGCCCACGCAACTCGCCGATATGACCATTCTGGCGGCGCGCGAAATCGAGAAGTTCGGGATTGCGCCGAAGGTCGCGTTGTTGTCGAACTCGAACTTCGGCAGCGTGCCGACGGCTTCATCGAAGCGTATGGCCGAGGCTCGCAAGCTGATCGCCGAGCGTGCGCCGGATCTGGAAGTGGAGGGTGAAATGCACGGTGACGCGGCATTGTCGGAGGTCGTGCGCAAGGCTGCGTTCCCTGCGTCGAAGCTGACGGGTGAAGCGAATTTGCTGATCATGCCGAACGTGGAAGCCGCGAATATTACGTATAACTTACTGAAGATGGTGAGCGGTGAAGGGGTCACGGTCGGGCCGTTTTTGCTCGGCGCGGATAAACCGGTGCATATCTTGACGCCCGCCGCGACGGTGCGGCGAATTATTAATATGACGGCGGTGGCGTCGGCGAATGCGCGGGTGAGGGCGGTGGGTAATAAGAGGTAAGCCGATGAGTTAATCCGTCATCCTGATTATTGGATGACGGTTGGCTGAGGCGTGGACGAAGCGGTGACCGAGGGAACCGGTCACCGCTTTTTTTGCGCATGTCCCCGCCACATCTAGCGCAAATGCGCTAACGACGCTCGTTGAATTTTTAAAGAGATAGAGAGGGTGTGGTGCATACAACGACGCCTTTCTTATTCGGACAAATCTGATTCGAATGCCAAGTTGTGCTGAGTAGAGTCGCGGATCGTTTCATCTTCCTGCTCGTCGAGACGGGTTGTTTCGAAAACTCGTTTCGCGTCAGACACATTCCGCACAACTCTTTGCAGGTATTCAGTATGAACAAGGTTTTTAAATCGGTTTGGAGCGAGGCTCTGGGTGCTTGGGTCGCTGCGTCGGAATTGTGTCGCGGACGCGGGAAAGGTGGTGGGAAGGTGGCACGGGCGGTGCTGGTGGCGGTGGGGTTGGGAGGGGCGGGAGGGGCGTTTGCTCAGAGCAACGGCGTAACAACAGGGCCGAATGCGGTCGCGCTTCATTCAACCGACATTGCAGTAGGACTAGGCGCAACGGCGCAAAGCAAAACCAAGGATGCAATCGCAATCGGCGATGCAGCGAAAAGCACGGCCGACGGAGCGATAGCGATTGGTGCCGGCGCGAGCGCTGCCGCTGACTATTCAACCGTAATTGGCAATGGAGGTTCAGTCGATTCAAAGTCGACTGCAACCGTATTTTTCGCGCCCAACGGTGGGGCTGTTTCGGGATCTGCGAATTCATTCGCGTTCAATCCGTACGGACAGACAGGGACGTCGGAATCCGCTGATTCAGTGAACATATCCGGCACAGTTGCCAACGCTCCGTCGAGCGTTGCTATTGGTTCTCATTCGCTGGTGTCGGCAGACAGCAGCGTGGCGATCGGGGCATATGCGCAGGTCGAAACGAATAATTCGGTCGCGATTGGTGATCATTCCATTGCTAGCGATCCCTATACGGTGTCAATCGGCAATTCCAATAATCAGCGCAAGTTGGTACAGGTGGCTAACTTTGGTCAACTCATCGACGCTGGCCTGATCAAGGATTCGACTGGCGTTGTGACCAACGCGTTTGTCGCGTACAAGCCAGCACCGACGCAGTGAACGGCTCGCAATTGTTCAACGCATCGACAAGCGTGGCAACGGCCCTGGGCGGCGGCGCGGGCGTCGACGCTAACGGCGGCGTGACCGCACCTTCCTACTCAGTGGGTGGCGCAACCGTCAATGACGTCGGCTCGGCGGTTGGCAACCTCGATGGCCGCGTGACGCAGAATAGCGCGGACATTGCGGGCATCCAGGGCAACCTGGCCGATGTGGCAGGCGTGGCGTCGAACGCAGTGGCCTACGATTCGCCCGACCATAGCAAGATCACGCTGGGTGGGACGACTGCTGGCGCGGCTGCCGTGACGATGAGCAACCTCGCGGCGGGTGACATTTCCGCGACCAGCAGGGACGCAGTCAACGGCTCGCAACTCAGCGCGACCAACGACCGCGTAACGGCCACGGAGAGCTCGATCGCGAATATTGAGCAGTCACTGGGCTCCAATTCGACGGCCTCGGGCAGCGACTCGACGGCAGCGGGCACGAACTCGACGGCCTCGGGCGACAATTCGACGGCAGCGGGTTCGAACTCGACGGCCTCGGGTGACAACTCGACGGAAGCGGGGTCGAACTCGACGGCCTCGGGCGACAACTCGACGGCAGCGGGCGCGAACGCGGCAGCCTCGGGCAGCGACTCGACAGCAACCGGCGGAAACGCATCGGCGTCGGAGGACAGCTCACCGGGCAAGACAGTGGTCGGCGCCGGTGTAGCGAACTACAAGGGCTTCAGCGCAGTCTCTGCGGGTGTGACCTATCGTTCGCAGAACGGGCACTGGCTGGTCAATGGGGCTGCATCGGTGACACAGCAGGGTGACGCAGGCGTGCGTGCTCAAGCGGGCTACGAGTTCTAAAACCCGTTGTTTCATTAAGTGAAAAAGGCGATCCGGATTTTCGGATCGCCTTTTCCCAATATCACGGCGGTCGTGTGAGTTAAACAAATCGTATCCCGATTTCGTTGGTTTGTTTGGGATTGCGCCTATTAGTATTCTCATGGATTCCTAATAAAGTACATATAGAGAAAGGCTTGGGTGACTTCGCTGTTGGCGAGGCGTTTATAAGAGGTGCGGTTCCGAAATATTTTGAATCCGCCGTAATTTTCAAAAACAATCAATATATTAGGAATGCATATAAATCATGAAAAGGAAATATAAAACGGTATTGAACGAGGTTTCCGCTAGGCGTGAAGCCGTCAGTGAACAAGCAGGCGCCGGTTACAAGATTTTCGAGCGAGAGCGCGGCATTCCTTTAGCGGCTCCGTTGAAGACGGCGCCGGCAACCGATCTGCGATTGTGGTCGTTGAAATGAGGCAGACTGAAATGAATTACGATCTGTCTCATGGTGCGCGTCGGCAGGCGACTGGCATACGCGCCAGCACTGGATTGCGGAAAACGCGGTCGGCCCGATTGATGGCAACGGCGTTCAGCGGGTTGATAGTCGCTGCGGCATCAGCGCCAGCTTCGGCATCGAATCCGGATTTGACAAGCTTGTTTGTACAGTCATCGGCATTTGCGACGGCCCAGGCATTGGCACAGTCACCGGCACTGAATCTCGCGAGCAACAACCACGTTGTCCAGGGCGCCATTAAAGTCAGGCAACCTGTTTCTCTCGATGGGGATGCATTGCTTTATGACCCTGCCCGAAATCAACAATCGCTCGCACAGGAACAGGACGTCGCCGAGACTGCACCCAGCACTCGACTCGCGGTAGTTCTGGAAAAGGCCGAGACGCTGATTGGCATCCCTTATTCATGGGGTGGCAATACGCCGGCACAAGGGCTGGATTGCAGCGGCTTCGTGCGCTATGTCTACGAGAAGGCGACGGGAATTTTATTGCCGCGGGTTTCCTCGCAGATCAGCCGTCAGGGCGTGGCAATCGCGCAGACAGATTTACATCCGGGCGATCTCGTGTTCTTTAATACGACTCGCGGTAGAGCGACGCACGTTGGCATTTACGTCGGCGAGAACCGGTTTATTCACGCGCCGAAGAAGGGTGCATTCGTTCGCGTCGAATCGATGAAAAGCGCCTATTGGACCCATCGGTATTTCGGTGCGCGCCGAGTGGCGTAGTGGTTGAATGGTCGAACCTTGGAAAACAAAACGCCCGATGAATTCATCGAGCGTTTTGTCGTGCGTTGCGTGAACGGACTCAAGCCACCTTTAAGCCACTTGCCGCGTCTCTCCGCCAGCCGGCGCACGCCACTTCGCCAAGAGCGCATTCCATTTCATGCGCGCCGCGTTCACGTTGTTGTCCTTCACGTGACCATAACCCCTCATGGAATCCGGCAGATTCGCCAGTTCTAGTGCGAGCGGCAACTTCTCCACCGTCAATCCGCCGATCAGCTCTTTCACCAGCGCCTCATAATCCGCGATCAGCGCCCGTTCCATCTTCCGCTCTTCGGTCTTGCCGAAGATATCGAACGATGTACCGCGCAGGAACTTCATCTTCGCCAAAACCTTCATGGCGGACAAGACCCACGGACCGTACTGCTTCTTGATCAGATGACCGTGCGCGTCCTTCTTTGAGAGCATCGGCGGCGCGAGATGGAATTTCACTTTCCAGTCGCCCTCGAAACTGCCCTTCAACCGTTCCACGAACGCCGGATCGGCGTAAAGACGCGCGACTTCGTACTCGTCCTTATACGCCATCAGCTTGTGCAAGTTTCTCGCGACGGCTTCGGTCAGTGCGTGCTGGCCATCGCCCGGACCAATTGAGGCTTCCGCCTTGCGCACTTCAGTCACGAGCCGGGCGTAACGCGCCGCATACGCTTCGTTCTGGTAATCGGAGAGATAAGTGATGCGTTTTTCGATCAGCGTGTCGAGCGCCTTAGGCGTATGCAGCGCGATGATCTTGCTGCCACCGTCCGATCCTGACGACACCCCACCGCGACCTTGCGCCTTCACAAGCCGCGTGACGCCTTCAATATCGTGAGCTGCGTGGCGACCCCATTCGAACGCCGCGAGATTCTTTTCCACCTGCACGCCATTCAGTTCGATAGCGCGAACCAGCGATTCATGCCGCAACGGCACCCAGCCGCGTTGCCAAGCAAAACCCAGCACGAACGGATTGGTGTAAATGGCATCGCCGAGTAGAGCGACAGCGAAGCGATTCGCATCGACGAGCGCAACGTGCTCGCCCGCAGCCGTGCGGATATCGGCTTCCGCGCTTGCGCCCGGGAAACGCCAGTTCGGGTTCTTGATGAATTCGGCGGTCGGCGTTTCGGCGCTGTTCACGACCACACGCGTGTGGCCGGGTTGCATCCGCGAGCCGCATTCGTCGCTGGCGGTGACAATCGGGTCACAACCAATCACCAGATCCGCTTCGCCCATCGCGATCCGCGTGGCGTGGATATCGCCGGGATGGGTGGCGATTTGCACATGGCTCATCACCGCACCGCCTTTTTGCGCGAGGCCGGTGACATCGAGCACGGTCACGCCTTTTTGCTCCAGATGCGAGGCCATGCCGAGCAAAGCGCCAATCGTCACAACACCCGTGCCACCGACGCCGGTGACCAGAATGCCGTATGGCCGGTCAATCAGCGGTAGCTCGGGCGTGGGAACAGGGGGCATCGCATCGCCGGAAATACTCGATACTTTCGGCTTCTTCAACTGGCCGCCCTCAACCGTGACGAAGCTCGGGCAAAAGCCGTTCACGCACGAGTAGTCCTTGTTGCAGGTCGACTGGTTGATCTGGCGCTTCGTGCCGTATTCGGTATCGAGGGGTTCGACCGACAGGCAATTCGACTTCACCGAGCAATCGCCGCAGCCTTCGCACACGGCTTCATTGATGACCACGCGCTTCGCCGGATCGGGGTACGTTCCGCGTTTCCTGCGCCGACGTTTTTCCGTCGCGCACGTCTGGTCGTAAATCAGGATCGTCGTGCCGGTAATCTCACGGAGCGTGCGCTGGACCTCATCGAGCTTCTCGCGATGGAATACATCGATACCCGGCGCCAGTCCCACATTCGCCTGATATTTCTCGGGTTCATCGGTGACGATCACGATCTTCGTCGCGCCTTCGGCCGCGAGTTGATGCGTGATTTGCGGAACCGTGAGCACGCCGTCTACAGGTTGGCCGCCGGTCATCGCGACGGCGTCGTTGTAGAGAATCTTGTACGTGATGTTCGTCTTCGACGCGATCGCTGCGCGGATCGCGAGCAGCCCCGAGTGGAAGTAGGTGCCATCGCCGAGATTGGCGAACACGTGTTTGTCGTTGGTGAATGGCGCCTGGCCGATCCACGCCACACCTTCGCC
>NZ_JAQGMM010000333.1 GCF_028292365.1 Caballeronia sp. | reverse complement strand
CTACATCACGATCATCGCGGCCATGATCATCATCCCGGCACAGCTTGGCGGTTTCGGCGCGATCTTCCATGCGGTCGATCCGGCGAAGATCCTGTTGAAGGCACCCGATGCATCGAGCCTGAACGGGTATAGCGCGTATGCCACGTTAGCGGTCGGGTCGGCGCTTGCGCTATTCCTGTATCCGCACTCGGTGACGGCGGTGTTGTCGTCGAAATCGGGCAACACGATCCGCCGCAACATGGCGCTGCTGCCGGCTTATTCGCTGGTGCTCGGTTTGCTCGCGTTGCTGGGTTACATGGCGTTGGCATCGGGCGTGAAGGACATGCCGGAATTCGCTCCGTACTTCAAGGCGTACGGTTCGAACTTCGCCGTCCCGGCACTGTTCCTGCACTTCTTCCCGTCGTGGTTCGTGGGCGTGGCGTTTGCAGCCATCGGTATTGGCGCGCTGGTTCCGGCGGCCATCATGTCGATCGCAGCGGCCAACCTGTACACGCGCAACGTGCATAAGGAGTTCGTGAACACGAACATGACGCCGGAACAGGAAACCAACGTCGCCAAGCTGGTGTCGCTGCTGGTGAAGGTGGGCGCGGTCGTGTTTATTCTTGCGTTGCCGCTGACCTACGCCATCCAGTTGCAACTGCTCGGCGGGATCTGGATCATCCAGACGCTGCCGGCGCTGGTGCTCGGGCTTTACACGCGGGTTCTGGATCATCGTGGCTTGCTGCTCGGCTGGGCTGCCGGTATTGCAACGGGTACGTGGATGGCGGTGTCGCTGAAACTGGCTGGCTCCATCTTCACAATCCACCTGTTCGGCTATGCAATTCCCGGTTACGCCGCGGTGTGGGCACTGGTCGTGAACCTGGTGGTATCGATCGTGGTGAGCATCGCCGTGCGTGTGATCGGTCTCAAGCGCTCGGATGACCGCACGAGTCCTGAGGATTATTACGACGTCGCGGAAACCTGATCCCAGGACGAAGAAGGGAAAAACGGGCGATCGAATCCCGTCCTGACTCGAAAGCTGGTAAAACGCCCGTAACGGATGTTGCGGGCGTTTTGTCTTTCGGCGCCCGCTTTCATCAGCCTTTTGCCCCGCTTTTTGTCCGCTAAACTCATCGGGAACCGCATGTCCTCGACCGATACGACCAGGCCCCACCGCAGTCAGGCACGGCGTTTACTGCATGTGCTGGGTTCGCCGTATTTTCGTTATCGATACGCGAAGTACCTGCATGCTGCGCGCGTGTCGCTGGCGCTGCTTGCGTCGATTGCACTGACCTCAGGTATCGATATTCCGCATGGCGAATGGTCGTCGGTGACGTTGCTGGTGGTGATCGGCGGCTTGCAGCATCACGGCAATATCCGTAAGAAGGCCGCGGAGCGTGCGCTGGGCACGTTGCTTGGCGCGTCGCTGGGGTTGGGGCTGATCCTGCTGCAATCGGCCACCCACTCGACCATGATCACGTACGTGCTCCTGGCAGCGATCGCCGGCGTCTGCGCGTATCACGCCATCGGCAAGCCGGGATATATCGCGTTGCTGACGGCCATTACCACGATCATCGTTGCGGGACACGGCGATTTATCCATCGAAGTGGGTCTGTGGCGCACCTTGACGGTGCTGATCGGGATTGTGATTGCGCTCGCCTTTTCGTTCGTGCTGCCGCAATACGCGACCTATTCATGGCGCTATCGGCTCGCCGACAACATGCGCGACAGCGCGCGGATTTACGGCGCAATCATGGAAGGGCGGCCAATGTCCGCCGACATCCTGACCAAGCATTTCCTCACGATGAACTCACGGCTGGTCACGTCGCGCTCCTTGCTGGCGTCGGTGGCGAAAGAGATCGGTGTGCCGGCTGCCGTGCTCGACGACATCCAGCGCCAGCACCGATCAATTCTCAGTGCGCTCGAAATGATGGCGACGGCCATGCCGGCCGATGCGCCAGGATTTGCCGAAGGCCCTCACACGGACGAGCGCGCAGTGCGGCACACGTTGCTGCTGTTAGCCCGCGCGTTGCGTTTCGGGCGCGTGGGGTTGCTGCACGCCGCAACCGGGTCTGCTGCCGCGGCGGCGCGACTGGAACAGACGGCGACTGTTGCGGCGGGCCTCGCGCCCGAATTGCAGGGGCCGTACTGGCTCGCACAACGGCTGGCGGAACAGGTCGACCGGCTGCGCTTGCGGCTGATCGAGATCGAGCGGCAGTGGAACATCGAGGGTGCGCAGCCGTTTCATCGATAAAAAAGGTATAGCCCAAAGCGACGCAGACAAACGGCGGCGTCAGCCTTCCATGTCTTCCATCACGTTCACCATCCACGGCATGCCGAATCGATCGGAGACCATGCCAAAACCACTGCTCCAGAACGTGGGTTGCCAGGGCATCCGTACGTCGCCGCCAACGCTCAATGCGTCAAACATTTTTTGGCCCGAAGCGGCGTCGTCGGCGACGATCGAGATACTGAAACCCGAGAAAACCTGGGGAGCAGGGTTCACGCCATCTGACGCCATGATGACGCTCGATCCTATCCGGAAAGTGGCGTGCATGACCTTGTCCAGCCATTCGGGTGTCGCGGTCACGCCTTCGGGGGAATCCTTGAAATGCAGGACGGACAAGGTTTCCGCACCGATTGCCGTTTGATAGAACTTAAGCGCTTCTTCCGTGCGGCCGTTGAAGAACAAGTAGGGTTCGAGACGCATTGGCAACTCCTGGTTGATCGGGCAGCCTCGCCGCCCGTGCCAAAAGTCTAGCCCACGCCCGAGGGCTAAAAACGCACTCCGCGGCCTCGCTCCGCATAAAAAAAGGCGTCGGCGTAATAGCGCCGACGCCCGTTTTCAGACGCGAAATACAGCTGTTGCAACCGCGAAATTATTTCAGCGCTTCGATCAGTTTTTCGAGTTTGACCGCGTCAGCCGCGAACGCGCGGATGCCTTCTGCAAGCTTTTCAGTTGCCATGGCGTCGTCGTTGAGGAGGAAGCGGAAGCTCGATTCATCGACTTCGATCTTGCTCACCGGATCATTCGCGACCGCTTCCGGCGACAGCTTGCGTTCAACCTTTTCGTTGCTCCCGGCGAGCTTTTGCAGCAGGTCCGGGCTAATGGTCAGCAGGTCACAGCCGGCCAGTTCGGTAATCTGGCTGACGGTGCGGAAGCTCGCACCCATCACTTCAGTCTTGTAGCCGAACTTCTTGTAGTACGCGTAGATCTTGCGCACGGACTGCACGCCCGGATCGTTCGCGCCACCCATCTTGACTGCGTCCCAATCCGCGCCCGCCGACTTCTTGTACCAGTCGTAGATGCGGCCAACAAACGGCGAGATCAGTTGCGCGCCGGCGTCGGCCGCAGCCGCAGCTTGCGCGGTCGAGAACAGCAGTGTCATGTTGCAGTGGATGCCGTCCTTCTGCAGCGTTTCCATCGCGCGGATGCCTTCCCACGTCGATGCCAGCTTGATCAGGATGCGCTTGCGGTCAATGCCGGAATCTTCGTACAGCTTGATGAGTTCGTGGCCCTTCGCGATCGACCCCTTGATGTCAAACGACAGGCGGGCGTCAACTTCAGTTGATACACGTCCCGGGACGATCTTCAGGATTTCCTTGCCGAACGCGATCAGCAGCTGGTCGATGATCTGGGGCATCGGCTTGCTTGCGTGGTCCTTCACGGTCTTCTCGAGCAGCGGTTTGTAGGCGTCGTTCTGGACGGCCTTGAGGATCAGCGAGGGGTTCGTGGTCGCGTCTTGCGGCTTGAACTCGCCGAGTTGCTGGAAGTTGCCGGT
>NZ_JAQGMM010000289.1 GCF_028292365.1 Caballeronia sp. | reverse complement strand
GGTTGAAGTTTTCTTCGATCGCCAGCTAGGCGTGACGCGTCGACTACGCTTCAGACGGCCAGCATTAATGAATGAAGTCAGTCATCCTGACCATGTTGCCTATCCGCAAAGTAGCGAGCGGGCGGCTTGCCCAAGGCCTTCTTGAACATGGTGATGAACGCAGTGACCGACTCGTAGCCGAGATCTTCCGCCACCTGCTGAACCCGCGCTCCGGCGGACAGGCGTTGCAATGCAATGACGATATGCAACTGCTGCCGCCAGCGGCCGAACGTCATGCCGGTCTCGTTCTTCACCAGCCGTGCCAGGGTGCGTTCGCTCATGGCGACCCGTTGGCCCCATTCGGCAAGGGTGCTTCGGTCCGCCGGGTTATCCGTCAGCGCGTCGGCAATTTGGCGCAGCCGCACATGGGTGGATATCGGCAAATGAAGGTTCTCTATAGGCATCTGCGCGAGTTGATCCAGTAAGACTGCCGCGAGGCGTCCTGTCGGGCCATCGACGGGGTAGAGTTGCGGCTGATTACCCAGATGTTCGATCAATTCCCGCACCAGCGGCGTGATCGCAAGCGTGCAACATTGATCCGGCAAGCTGGCGGCGCTCGTTTCCACAAACAGGAAACAGACGCGCCCATTCGCCGTGACGCGATTGCTATGCAGCACGCCTCCCGGAATCCATACCGCACACTGAGGCGGCACCATCCAAAGCCCATCGAGCACGACGCACGTCACGCCGCCATGGAGGGCGACAACAAGCTGACCTTTGAGGTGCCGATGCATTGGCGCCTCCACACCGTGCTCGCGGGCATCGATACGCATGACAACGGCGGGCCGGTGCAGCACATCCGGATCGAAATTCGCCAGCGAATCGCTTAAAGACGACGTGGATGAAAGGGACGACGGCCGGCGTGAAACCATAAGAAAGGCCCTTGGCAAAGGCAAAAGACGGTTGACCAGATTTAGCGATATTTTGTCATTATCGCGGAATTCTTGTCGATCATGAATGCGTACGCTTGGTGCCTTGTCGTCTATTGCCGAGAGTCTTTATGCAACGTCAATCAACTGTAGCCAGCGGTGCTTCACGACCGGTGTGGCTTGTCGCCGGAATTTTGCTGTTTGCGACCAACCTGCGCGCGCCGATCACCGGCGTCGCACCGCTGCTGGACATGATCCAGAGCAGCCTGGGTCTTGGCACTACTGCTGCCGGAATGCTCATCACATTGCCCTTGCTGGCGTTCGCTGTCGTATCGCCTTTTGCCGCGCTTTTAGCGAAGGAATACGGCCTGGAGCGTTCGCTGTTCATCGCTTTGGTGCTGATCGGAATGGGTATTCTCGTGCGTTCAACGGGACCGGTCTGGAGTCTTTACCTTGGGACCTGGATCATCGGCAGCGGTATTGCGATCGGCAACGTGCTGCTGCCCAGCCTGCTCAAGCGGGATTTCCCTGAAAGGATCGCCACACTCACTGCTGTCTATGCGCTGACGATGGGCTGCGTGGCAGCAATCAGCTCGGCTATCGCAATACCTCTTGCGCGTTTTTCCGGCTTGGGGTGGCGGCTTGGCATTGCGATGTTTGTGATCTTGCCGCTTGTCAGTGCCGTCATCTGGTTGCCGCAACTCGGCAGTCGTACCGCGCCGGCGCAAGGGACGGCAACGCCGCCGCATGGTGGCCGCGTGTGGCGTTCCGCGCTTGCCTGGCAAGTCACGCTGTTTCTTGGGCTCAACTCTTTTGTCTACTACGTCACGGTGAGCTGGCTTCCGACGATCCTGCGCGATGCCGGCTATTCGCCGGAACATGCGGGGTCGCTGCATGGCGCGTTGCAACTTGCGACCGCCGTTCCTGCGCTGGTGCTTGTGCCCGTGGTGCGTCACTTGAAAGACCAGCGCCTCGCTGCTTTCAGTTCTTCGATCGTTACTATGATTGGCTTGCTTGGCCTGTTGCTGGCGCCTGAATGGGCGACGATCTGGACCGTGCTGGTGGGGATTGGAACAGGCGCGGCGATTATCCTGGGACTGGCATTCGTCAGCTTGCGGGCGAGCAGTGCGCATGAGGCGGCTGCTTTGTCAGGCATGGCTCAATGCATCGGTTATCTGCTGGCTGCCCTGGGGCCGACGCTCGTGGGCTGGTTGCATAGTGACCTCGGCGGCTGGGGTGTCCCGTTAGGCCTTTGCGCAGCGCTTTGCCTCGTGATGGCATTGTTCGGTTTGCTCGCGGGGCGCGCGATTTATATCGCGGGACCGGTGGTGAGGGTTGGGCTCGCTTAGGACGGCAACATTCCCGGGGGGAGCGACGTCATGTGGTGTTAGCCCTTCGCCAAGGCGTACCGCTATCAGCCCCACTCGTCCGACTGCCAGCAAAACTTACCCGCAATGTCCGGCACATTTTCACGCTTCTCCAAGGCGCGCATTCCCGCTGCGCAGATCGTTAAATGTTGTCAGATCGGCCCCGGCATTATTTCATTTCGGCGCGAATGCGGAGACAGTAGCATCACCCTTCCGAGGGTGTGTCCCGCGACGAAGGTCATCTTCGTCGTGCTTAAGTCCCATCCCGCCTGGGTGGGACTTTTTTTTATCGCGCCGGTCATTCCAGGCGCGCTAATCACTGGCGGGCAAGCATCGGCTAGCGGCTTGTAAAAACCTCGCCGCGGCGGAACAGCTCGCGCGCGATGGAACAGAAAAGAGCCGTGGTCTGCCCTTCATCCTGAAGACGGCGGCTCATGATGATCGGCGACGTGGGGCCCGGTTCGGGCAGGCGCCGGTAGACCACTCCATGCACCCTTAAACCATCGACGCTCTCCGGCACAAGCGAGACACCCACTCGCGCCGCAACGAGTCCAAGCGCCGTCTGCAACTCCCGCACTTCGTGTATGGTGGCAGGTTCAAGCGCATGATCGCGCAGTGCCGATAACTGCTGGTCCGCGTAACTCGGGCGCGGTGAACTCGGATACACAATCAGCGTCTCGCAGGCCATATCCTCCAGCGTTAACTCCACCGAAGCGTCTGCTAACGGATGATCTTCCGGCAGCGCGGCAATCATCCGTTCCTCGACGAGTACTTCGCGCGTCAGTTGTACGTCGTCAAAGCGCAGTCGTCCAAAGCCGACATCAATCCGTCCGCCCTTTAATGCGCCAAGTTGTTCGAGCGTGAACATCTCGATCAACGACAATTCGATCTGCGGAGCGGCCTCGCGAAATGCGCGGATGACCTGCGGCAACGCACCGTAAAGAGTCGACGGCACGAAGCCGATCACAATGCGTTCCGCCAGTTGTGCGAGCCTGCGGGTGAGCGGCACGAGCTCGTCGCTTTCATCGACCAGGCGCTTTGCCTGCGCATAGAAAACGCGGCCCGCTTCGGTCAAACGCAAAGGCCGCGAACCGTGTTCGAACAGCGCCAGCCCGACAGTTTCCTCGATCTGCTGGATCTGCCTGCTAAGCGGCGGCTGCGTCATGTGGAGACGACCGGCTGCGCGCGTGATATTCATTTCTTCGGCAACGGCAATGAAATAGCGGAGTTGTCGCAGCTCCATGCAAACCTCAAACGGTCAAAGATCCAGCGGTATTATCGGCACGTCCTGACTTCTCCGAAGGATGGGCAGAGGAGAAACGCGATGGAAGATGTCAGGCCCCCGCTTCACCCAGCGCGCTGGCCGTGATTGTGGCACGGGGAGTGAGCGGACCGGCAAACAAGGCATTTGCCGGCATGGAACCATTTCTGTGGCGCGCAATGGATTCGGGGTCCGAAGTGCCGTGCACGCGTTGAGCGGGGAGCCTGATCAACGATGCAATCAGCGGTCCTTGGCGGCTTGTTCGACCGCACTTCCTGGTGACGGGGCAGGCGCTTTGTTGGCAATGTTTGTCCTGAGAATCCAGTTATAAATCGCGCCCCCGATCATCAATGCCGAGGTGCCGAAAAACACCTCCCGCATGCCGAAATGCCCTCCGACGAAACCGCCTGCGAGCGGCCCGACAACCTGCCCGGTATATTGCGCAGACGTCGAATAACCGAGCATATTGCCTGCAACCGAGGCCGGCACGTTATGCCGGATCACGCTGGCAACGCAAGGCAGCAGGCCGCCGAGTGCCAGGCCCATCAGGAATCGCAGCCCCACCAATTGCCAGCCCTGCGTGACAAACGCTTGCGGGATCAGCAAAATGCCCGCCACCGCCAGGCAGCCGATAATGACGTTCCAATGCCCCAGGCGATCGGCGAGCTTACCCAGGTACGAGGCCGAGAGAATGCTGCCCAATGCCGCCGCCGACATCACCAGTCCCGCGACAAACGTAACCTGGTGGACATCGACTACTTGCGCCACGTAGACCGTGATAATCGGCTCGATCGACATGTTTGCCAGCATCAGGAGCATGCCGGTCACCAGCATGGCCACAGTCGGCCGCTTGTCTGAGATCTGTGCCCAATTGCCACGCTGCTTGCCCTTCTTGTTCAAGCCAGGATGACGCTCGTTCTTGACGAAGAATACGGTCGCCAGGAACGTAATAAAAATAAGGGCGCCCGAGGCCAGGAAAGTCGACCGTATTCCGATGAGAGGCGGCAGCGATCCACCAATAATCGGGCCGACCAGGTTACCGGCCATGATGCCGGACGACAGGACGCCGAGCGCCCAGCCGCATCGGTCTTTCGGCGTCTGCGTGGCGACCAGTACGGTGGAGCCCGATGCAAAGCCGCCAAGCAAGCCTGCGAGAAGCCTGAGGCCAACGAGTTGCCAGACGTTATGCGCCATCCCCATCAAGGACATGATGATGGCCATGCCGAGGCTGGCGCGGATCAGCATAGGCTTGCGGCCGTAAAGATCGGCAAGCTTTCCCCAAAGTGGCGCGGTCAATGCCGCGGTAAAAAAAGTCGCACCGTAAGCGACGCCGGACCATTGGACTATCGCGGCGTGGTCCTTGACGCCTAGCTGCTCCACGTAAAGCGGCAAGAACGGCAACATGAGCGTCATGGCCACAATGGTCGTGAACGATCCAAATACGCACACGATGAGATT
>NZ_JAQGMM010000214.1 GCF_028292365.1 Caballeronia sp. | reverse complement strand
TCCAACGTCGAGACGCTGATCAATCTGCTGATGCTGCTGGCGCTTTTCGCCGGGCTCGCGATCTGGTGGGCAACCAAGCATGGCGGAAAACGTGGGCGTATTGCCGAGCGTGTGCGCGAGGCCGCGCTCAGTCATCAGACAGCCCCGGCCGATTTCGAAGACGACGGACAAGAAAAGACTTTTCGCCGCCGCGTCCTGCGCCGGCTCGCCACATTCGGCGACAAACTGCCGCTCTTCGACGCAAAATACCGCGCAAAACTTCGTCAGGAAATGGTTCGCAGCGGCTATCGCAGCCACTATGCAGTGTCGGTTCTTCTTGCAGTGAAGTTTTGCTTCGGTCTCCTGTGTGCTGCGCCGACGGTCATGCTGGGCCAATATATTCCTCTGATCGGATCGTTTCCGGTTGGACGCGGTGCGGCCATGATGGGCGCCTTCGTGATCGGCATGATGCTCCCCGAATACGCGATCGCATTCCGGGCCTCACGGCGGCGCAAGGAGATGGCCGGCGCTCTGCCCGATGCACTCGACCTGCTCGTGATTTGCACGAATGCCGGGAACAGTCTCGCCGTCAGCATCCGGCGCGTCGCCGATGAACTCGCGACGATCTGCCCGCCCCTGTCAGAGGAATTCTCACTGACCGCCGACGAGTTGAAGCTTTCCGGCGACAGTAGCCGCGCGCTGCACGGGCTCGCTGAGCGCATCGACCTGCCCTCGATCCGCGCGCTGATCTCGACGCTGACGCAATCAATGCGTTATGGCACTCCGATCACTCAGGCACTGCGTATCTTGTCGCGCACGGAACGATTGACGGCCATCGTCACCCTTGAAGAAAAAGCGGCCAAGCTGGCGCCCAAAATGGTCCTCCCGATGATGCTCTTCATTCTTCCGGCGGTCGTTGTGATCGCAGCGGGGCCGGCCGTCATTCAGCTTCTCGAAGTTATCCACAAAAAATGAACCCATCCGCCCCGCTTTCTGATGACTTCTCGCCAGCCGCTGCTTCAGTGTCAGTAGTCCGATTCGTGCGTCTCGCGGCGCTAAGCGGCTTGCTGCTGCTCGCGGGCGCCGGTTGCACGACGACCGAGCATGTGACCGAAGCGCGACCGGTGACACGGAATTCGTCGCCGGGCGCGATGGGCGAATTGCGCATCGCGGCGACCGCCCTGGACTCGGGCAACATCGAGCTGGCGACTTCGCTCTTCGACAAGGTCGTGAAGGCCGATCCGAAGTCCGTGCCGGGCCTGACCGGGCTTGGCGACACGCTTTACGCGGTCGGTGACTTCACCCGGGCGGGCGTCTACTACCAGCGTGCCAGCAGTTTCGATCCCGCCGCGGTGGCGCCGTTGATCGGCATTGCACGCGTCGCGATCCATCAACGCCGCTTCGACGATGCGATCTCGACCTATCAAGGCGTGCTCTCCCGCATGCCGGGCGATCCGATGGCGTCGGCGGGTTTAGGCGCAGCGCTCGACCTCAAGGGCGATCACGTGGGCGCGCAAGCGGTGTTGCGACAGGCGCTGAAAGCCAATCCGGGCGATCCGCTACTGAGCGTGAACCTGGGTTTGTCGCTGGTGCTCGGCGGCAACCCGCGCGAAGGCGCCAACGTGCTGCTCGACGTCACGCGCTATCCAGAAGCACCGCCGCAGGCACGCCAGGATCTGGCGCTCGCTTATGGGCTGCTTGGCAATACCGAGGCCGCAGCCGAAATTCTTGGAAAGACGTTGCCAAAGGTGTCAGTACAGGACAACCTGCGCTTCTACGAAATCCAGCGCGCCCTTTTGACGCAGACGGCGGGCCATCCTGCCACGGTGGCTACAGCCGTGCCGACGGCGTCTATCCAGGCGTCGAGCGTGCGATGAAAGCTGCGGATCTGCGCAGATTCGTGCGCTTCCTTTCTGCCCTACGCCGCGACAGCAGCGGCGTGTCGGCGATCGAGTTCGCGATCGCAGCGCCATTCCTGTTCATCTTCGTGCTGGGTACTGTGGAGCTCGCAGTCGACATGATGATCGACGCGACCGTGCAGATCGCCGCTCAATCTGCGTCCCGCGTGGGGCTGACTACGACCGACCCTGCCTCGGGGACGCGGGCGGCCCAGGCGCAACAGATCGTGAAGAACATCATGAGCGGCTGGACCGGGCTGCCCAAAACAACGCTCACCATCACCGAGCTCGACTACAGCACGTACAACGATGTCGGCAGCAGCAGTTACACGGCGGGGCTTGGTTCGCTCGGTGATGTTGTGTCGTACAACATCACGCTGACAACGCCGGGCATTTCCGGAATTCCCCAACTAGTTGGCATTCCCCTGCTGACTTTTCAGCGCAACTACATTGTGCAGAACGAAAAATGACAACTGCCTTCGCCACAGTACGCTCGCGCAGACATTCGGGGTTCCGCACGGCTCTTCAGCAACTGCTTCGCTCGGACCGTGGCAGTGTGGCAGTGGAACTGGTCATCATCATTCCGGTCATGGTGCTGCTGATGGTGGGATTCAGCGAGATCTACCTGTATATGCGCACGGTAAGCGCGCTGGAACACACAGCTTTCACGCTGGCCGATTCGCTCGGGCAAACAACACGGCTCATCAATACCAACGCCACAACCGACTCGAATGATCTTGGTTCGATCTGGAACGCAGCTGCGATGCTAAGCGCACCGAACAGCTTGAACCAGGGTGGCGGCGTTGTCATTACTTCGGTATGCGAAGCCAAATCATCGTGTGCGTGGCCGGCGATGCCTCCGCCGACCATGGCGGTGGGCGTGCCGCAAATCTGGTGGCATGCAAATGCCCCATGGAACGCTAGCGGCATGAAGACAAGGTTGACTGCTGCCAACATTCTTCCCGCGACTTGGCCGTTTCGCAACGGAGACTCAGCCATCGTGGTGGAGGTTTTTTACACGTTCAACCCATTCGCGATGATGACCGGGTTGTGGCCCGGTGCTCCGGGCACGCAGACGCTCTATGAGCGTATCTACGTGCGTCCGCGTACTCTTCAGCCGCTCACACTGGTATCGGAATGATGGTGACTCGCTCCGCTAAAAAACGTCGCGATGTCCGGATCGCCCGCGAGAGGAAGCCGAAAAACCTGCGCCGCGCCGCCATGTTGCTGCAGGGGGATCAGGGTGCGGTCACAGTCGTGTTCGCACTATGCGGCAGCATGATGATCGCGTGCATGTGCATTGCGCTCGATACGATCGACGGCGGCATGACGCACTCGCGCATGCAATCGGCGCTCGATGTCGCGACACTTTCGGCAGGCATTGATCTCGCGCACGGCGCAAGTCTCTCGGTTGCACAATGGCAGCAGGACGCACGCGCCTACTACAACGCGAACATGCCAAGCGGCTATATGTCGCTCACCATGCCGGACAGCGGCTTTGTGGCCACGGTGACCGGTACACCGGCCGCGGGAGAAACCATTCAACTGTCGGCGACGGGCAGCTTGAAACTGATCGCCCCGGTCGTCTTGCCTGGGACGCCCGGCAATGGCTCGGGGTCCGGTTCCGGAGCCACGACGTTGCCGACCACCACGCCCCTGGCTGCCAACAACACCGCGCTGTATCTCCCGCAAAGCACACTCGAACTCGTCATGGTCCTGGATAACACTGGGTCCATGAACGATCCTGCCGCCGGGTCAGGGAACGGGCCGAGCAAGATGGCGGGCCTCCAGGCGGCGACGTCGAGTCTCGTGAAAGATTTGTATGCACAAGCGGTCTCCACCTATTACGTCGGTCTCGTGCCCTTCGCGAGCACCGTAAATGTCAGTGGCGCGTTGCCTGCAGCGGGCAGCTGGATGAATCCGTCATTCGCCTACAACACGACGAATGTCGGAATGACCGCGAAAAATAAAGTTGCCGGATGGGGCGGCTGCGCAGTCGAGCCGCGGGACGCGAACGGATTTTTGTATCCGAATGTCTATTCCCCTTCGGACACGCTCAAGTTCACGCCGTACTACTACAACGTACCGGCCGCCGGCTTGCAAATTCGTTCATATACCAATCAGTTTTGCGGCAAATCGACCACTTCCACGATACTCGGTGTGCCTGTCACACTGGATAAAAATGGCGAACCCAACTACTGCAGCGGCTATTTGTCGAATGTAACGGGCTCTGGCCTCGGGATCTACTATGACCAGGTGTCCAATAGTGGAAAGGGGACGACAACCCTGACACAGAACAGCGACTGCATCGCGCAGCCTGTTACCTTCCTCACCAATGACCAGCCAACGCTCACCAGGGCAATTAACAACATGACTGCGGGTGGTTCAACGATCATTCCGGAGGGCTTGCTGTGGGGATGGCGCATGCTGGCGTCGTCTTGGTCCAATAGTGTCGCCAAGGGCAATGGCTGGATTTCGACTGATCCAAGTTTTCCCAAGCCGGAGACCACGGTTGGACTGCAACGCGTCATGATTGTTTTGACGGATGGCGAGAATCAGATTGGCGCGGCCGGCACGATACCCAACGACCTGTATTTCAACGGCCTGTCAGGCGTCGGCTCGCGCAGTCTTGCCGCCCCCACCGTTGTGCGCACTGACGGCACTTCTCTCAGTACTGGCCTGATCGACTCGTCGGAACTCCATGGAAACAACCCGGCCGATCCGACGAGCGGCAACAACGCAGGCTGGCCTGATGACGTCAACACCTTCCAGTCGGCTGTTTGCACAGCAATCAAGCAGAGCGGTGTGATCGTGTACGCGATCACCTTCGGTATCAGTGCCTCTAAATCGGTTGCGCAACAAACGATGCAAGACTGCGCCAGTCCAGGAAATTATTATCACGCGCCGGACAACCCGACACTCGATGCCATATTCCAGCAGATTGCGGGCAATTTGGGAGTGCTTCGGTTAACGAAATAGTCGCCACTGAAAGTGGGCACTTGGCGTTGGCATAGGGTTTCTTTGTTTCGCGGATCAAGGGGCCGCCGGCTGACCAAGATTCGGCTAACCACCGATATTTTGGCCGAGATCCTGGCGCGCAATCCTGTGCTGACGGGGCACTCATGCTGAGCCGAACAGCACCGGCAAGTTCGGGCGGCGAATGATTTCGCGGTAGGTCCCGCAGATAAATCCGCTAATCGCCGTAGAAATTCTGCGCGCCGGCAAAATTCTCGAACTTCGTGTATTGCCCTTGGAACGTGAGGCGAATAGGACCGATCGGACCATTCCGCTGCTTACCGATAATGATCTCGGCCGTGCCTTTATCCGGACTATCCGGGTTGTAGACTTCGTCGCGATAAATGAAAAGAATCACGTCCGCGTCCTGTTCGATAGCGCCGGATTCACGCAAATCGGACATGATCGGGCGTTTGTTCGGACGCTGCTCCAACCCGCGATTCAACTGTGAGAGCGCCATCACGGGAACATCGAGTTCCTTGGCGAGGCTTTTAAGTGACCGCGAGATTTCTGAAATTTCGGTCGCACGGTTTTCACCGGCGGACCCGGAGCCGGACATGAGCTGCAAATAATCCACGATGATCAGCCCCAGCTTGCCGCATTGCCGGGCCAGACGGCGTGAACGCGAGCGCAGTTCCATCGGGTTCAGACCACCCGTTTCATCGATAAAAATTTGCGCCTCGCTCATTTTCTGCACTGCGTGCGTGAGCTTCGGCCAGTCTTCGTCGGTGAGACGACCGGTACGCATCCGGTGCTGATCCAAACGGCCGACCGAGCCCAACATACGCATGGTGAGCTGCGTGCCCGGCATTTCCATGGAAAACACCGCTACCGGCAGACCATATTCAACGGCCACGTATTCGCCGATATTCATCGAGAACGCGGTTTTACCCATCGACGGCCGGCCCGCCACGATAATCAGTTCACCACCGTGCATGCCCGACGTCATGCGGTCCAGATCGACGAAACCGGTTGGCGTGCCAGTCACATCGCTAGGATTCGCGGTGTGATAAAGCGTGTCGATACGCTCGACCACCTGGGTCAGCAACGGCCCGATCTCCAGAAAGCCCTGCGTACCACGCGCGCCGCTTTCCGCGATCGAGAACACCTTCGCCTCGGCCTCGTCCAGCAACTGGCGCACTTCCTTGCCCTGCGGATTAAATGCGTCGGCGGAAATTTCATCAGCGACCGAAACCAGCCGGCGCAACACCGCCCGATCCCGCACGATTTCCGCATAACGGCGAATGTTTGCAGCGCTCGGCGTGTTTTGCGCCAACGCATTCAGATACGCCAGCCCGCCGACTTCCTCAGCCTTGCCGGTATTCGTCAGCGCCTCGTAGACGGTGATCACGTCGGCCGGGCGCGTGGTCGCGATCAGCTTGCCGATCGCCTCATAAATGATCCGATGGTCGTAGCGGTAGAAATCGCCATGCGACATTACGTCCGCAATACGGTCCCATGCGGCGTTATCGAGCAGCAAGCCGCCAATGACGGACTGCTCGGCTTCGATGGAATGCGGCGGGACCTTCAGCGCATCCAGTTGGGGATCTTTCGACGGTGCGTTCATGGGGAGGAATTATCGGCGAAATGATGGAGCGAAGGGAGACGGAAAAACAAAAAAGGCGGGGACCGCACGCGGTTCCCGCCTTTCTTTTACTGCAGCACACCTGTTGCACCGGCGACCAGGCTAAGCCCGGCGGCCGATGCAGACGAAATGCACTTAAGCGTGTTCGCCCAGCACCGACACCGTCACGTCGACAACCACGTCGGTGTGCAGTGCAACCTGGATGGCGTGATCGCCAACCAGCTTCAGCGGGCCGTC
>NZ_JAQGMM010000132.1 GCF_028292365.1 Caballeronia sp. | reverse complement strand
CAATTGAACGGACGCAGGGTATTCACGCAAAAAACAGCACGTGGACAGGCGGAACACGCCTCTGATGCAGAGGGGTCAAACAGGACAAGGGACAGAGTCGAGTGCAACGAGCACAACACCGGGGGATGACCGCGGAGACCTTTCGTCCGCTTGGCAAGCGCCGCGGTTGGCGCGTGCAAGCGGACCAAAGAAGTGGCGTGGGGGTGAGACGCCAGGTTTAAATCTTTCTTTGCTTCTACTTCAATCGGATCAAACGTCGAACTTCACGCCTTGCGCAAGCGGTAACTCACGGCTGTAGTTGATCGTGTTGGTCGCGCGGCGCATATAACCTTTCCACGCATCGGAACCCGATTCCCGGCCGCCGCCGGTTTCCTTTTCACCGCCGAACGCGCCGCCAATCTCAGCGCCGCTCGTGCCAATGTTCACGTTCACAATGCCGCAATCGCTCCCCGCCGCCGACATGAATTGCTCGGCTTCGCGAATGTCGTTTGTGAAGATCGCCGAAGACAAACCCTGTGGCACGCCGTTTTGCAGTTGCAATGCTTCAGCGAAGTCGTCGTAGGTCATCACGTACAGGATGGGCGCGAAGGTCTCGCGTTCGACCACAGCCGTTTGTGCAGGCATCCGAACGAATGCCGGACGCACGTAGTACGCATCGGCGTGGCCGCCTACCTCAACACGCTCGCCGCCCTTCACGTTGCCGCCTTGCTCGCGGGCATCGCCTAGTGCTTTCTGCATGCCGTCGAACGCAGCACGGTCGATCAACGGACCGACGAGCGTATCCGACTCGAGCGGACTGCCCACTTTCACCGATCCAAACGCTTTTTCCAGACGCGGCAGCAACTGGTCGACCACGCTGGTATGCACGATCAGGCGACGCAGCGTCGTGCAACGCTGACCCGCCGTACCCACTGCCGAGAAGGTCACGCCACGCACGACCAGATCGAGGTCGGCGCTGGGCGCGACGATCATTGCGTTGTTGCCGCCCAGTTCAAGGATGCTGCGACCCAGCCGCTTCGCCAGCACTTGCGCCACTTCAATCCCCATGCGCACGCTGCCGGTCGCGCTGACCAGCGGCACCTTCGGCGACTCGGTCAGCACCTGGCCTACGTCACGCGCGCCGAGCAGCAGCTGGCTCAGGCCTTCAGGCGCGACGCCTGGATGAGTTTTATCGAATTCACGCAGCGCCTTTTCGAACAGCGCGTGACAGGCGATAGCCGTCAACGGCGTTTTCTCCGATGGCTTCCAGACCACTGCGTCACCGCAGACAAGCGCCAGCGCCGTATTCCACGACCACACCGCGACCGGGAAGTTGAAGGCGGAGATCACGCCGACCACACCCAGCGGATGCCACGTTTCCATCATCCGGTGTCCCGGACGCTCGGACGCGATCGTCAGGCCGTAAAGTTGGCGCGACAAGCCGACGGCGAAATCGCAGATGTCGATCATTTCCTGCACTTCGCCCAAGCCTTCGGACGTGACCTTGCCCGCTTCCAGCGTGACGAGGCTGCCAAGCGCAGCTTTGTGTTCGCGCAGCACATTACCGAAAACGCGCACAAGTTCGCCGCGTTGCGGCGCGGGCACGGTACGCCATTTGAGGAAAGCGGCGTGAGCAGCGTCGATCTTGCGAGCGGCATCGGCCGGGGTATCAACGGCCAGGCCAGCCAGCGTCGCGCCGTCAAGCGGTGAACGCGCCGTAAGGGCATCGCCCTTCCACTGGCCGAGATCTACACCTAGTGCGCCAAGAATATCGTTCAGTTTCATCACTTCCTCTCCATGTCGGGTGGCTGCCGGGCGCTGCGATGCGGCCCGAAGGTCACAATTCATCAACACCGCTCTGAAACCCGCTCCAGCGCTTGAAGCGCACATTCGTCGGAACAGAGTTTCAGGGCTTAAAAAAACCGCTGCAATTGATTAATCGGCACGACTTGGTGCGTTAAGGGAACCAACTACACCCAGCCAAGCGTTCCATCTGCGTTCAGGTTATGCGATTAGAACGCGTTTCACCGGATCTGGCGAGCCATACGGCGGCTTGCCTTTGAACAGCACCGATATCTACCGGCTCGCCAGTGCGAGCTTGAGCCGCCGCACGCCTTCAAACACTTCGGCCTCGCCCGGCGCCGCGGCGAACGAAAGCCGCATGCTCGATTCGTCCGGATCACGCGCGTAAAACGCCGGTCCGGGAACATAGATCACGTTCTGCTCGATCGCACGCTTGAGCAAATCGGCGGAATGACGGCCGCTCTTCAATCGCGCCCAGACAAACATGCCGCCTTCGGGCATCACGTACTCAATCTCATCGGGCACGAACTGGCGCAGTGCGCTGCACAACGCCTCGCAACGCTTGCGATACGCCAGCGCGATGGTCTGCACATGTTCCGCAAGACGCCCACGCTCCAGGTAGTGACGCGCCGTTTCCTGCGCGAGCGGCGAGGTGCAGAGATCGCTCGTCTGTTTTGCGACGAGCATGCGACGTGTGATGGCAGGCGGCGCAATCGACCAGCCGATGCGCAAGCCCGGCGCCACGATCTTCGAGAGGCTGCCGAAATAGACGACCCAATCGCTCGCGCCCGGGATGGCATCGGCGAGCGCCGTGATCGGCTTTACCGGCTCACCCGAGAAACGTAGCTCACCGTAGGGGTCATCTTCGACCAGCAGGAAACGGAACCGCATCGCGAGCCGTGCGAGTGCTTCGCGCCGCGCCGCCGGCAAGGTCGCGCCGGTCGGGTTGGCGAAGGTCGGTACGGTGTAGAGCAGCTTCGGCCGCGTGGCCGGATCGAGTGCTTCAAGCTGCTCGGTGAGTGCGCCGACGTCAATACCCTGCGCGTCGGTGCGCACCGGAAGCAGCCTTGCGCCCGCGAGCCGCAACGCCTGGATCGCAGCGGGATAGGCTGGCTCTTCGATCAGGACAGCATCGCCCGGCGCGACCAGGATCTTGATCAGCAGGTCGAGACCTTGCTGCGAGCCTGTGGTCACGATCACGTCGTCCACTTCGCGCGTCACGCCGCGATCACTCATTAACCGCAGGATCGCGCGGCGCAGAGCGGGCGAACCGGCTGTGTCGCCGTATTGCAGGCACGCTATCGGATCGGACGCGTAAGCGTCCTCCATTGCCTGGCCGATACCAGCCCGATCGAAGAGATCCTTCGACGGATATCCGCCCGCGAACGAAATCATCCCCGGCCGGCTGAGGTACTTGAAAAGCTCGCGGATCGCGGAGCCTTGCGGCGCCTTGAAGGGACCCGTGAAGTCGTACAAATCACCGGAGTCAATAGCGGAATTCACGCGGCCGCCGTCATCTTGAAGATGCCGGTGGCATTGCCGGCATCGAAACCGAGATCAAGTTTGGCTCGCCCAGTGGCCTCGTCCATGACCGTATCGCGGCTGATGAACTCATAGAAGGAACCCGGCACGTCGCGCTCGATCCGCGCACCGTCGGCGCCGATGAACACCCGGCGCACGGGGTCAGCGCGAAACGCCGTCTGGCGCACTCGGCCCGACTTCGAAATTTCGACGCTGTCCTTGATCGGACGGCCGAGCTCGCGCTGGGCATCGGCGACGGCGAAGACATCATCCACACGGTCGGTCGCATGGTTAAACGCGTTGCCTTCGGTCGCAATCCATGCCATTTCCGCCGACTCGGCGCGCAGCGTTTCATAGTCCGTGAGACGCGGCACCGGGTGTTGACGCTCAAAACAGCGCACGAGCACGGGCATCAGGTTGAGGGCAATAGCCAGCGGCAGCGAATGGTCGCGCTCCAGCTCCGCCAGCGATGCAACCGCTTGCGGCGTCAGCGGATCGACACTCTCGCCAATCACGTTCGTTACGGCTTGCTGGAACTCGGGGCTGAAACGCTCGGGATGCAGCTCGCTGACGAAATACTGCGCGATTTCATCGGGGGCATCAACGTGCATGTAGGAGCGCCCCGTCATCTTGATGCGATCAAGCGGGTAGGTGCCGTTCAGCACAAAACCCAGCGGCTTCAGAATGCGTGTGAACGCGACTTCGCCCGGCGGCAACGCGCCGGATTCGGCCCAGCGCACGGTGCGCAACGCGCCGTGGTCGAACTGAACGCGGGTTTGCGTGTGAAGCAGGTCATCGGTATAAGCGCGGCCCGTTGGCACGCGCTTGAGCAGGCCGGCGAACAGCGCCATGTTCATCGCCTGCGCGAGTTCGGCACGGCTGACCGTGCCCGGCGCGATATCAGCAAGCACCGAGGGCAAGTTCATCAATCGCACTAACCCGGCTACATCAGATTCCGGAACGGCAACAGCGAGCAATGCGGCGAGATTCGAGTTCATTTATCCAGTTCCGGCTGATCAAGCGAGCTGCGAGCCCAGGGCCCGGTTCGGCGATTCACTGGAAGCCGATTCTGGAGGGCGGCAAAAAGGCGCGCAATTGATATAAACTCATCACTTCATTCGCAAAATGCACCAAGTCGAATAATCGCCTCTTCACGCGACTCCCAAACGGTACCGGTAAAACATGAGAAAAGGTATTCCCAATCTGGTCGCCTTGCAGATCTTCGAGGCCGCCGCACGGCACGAAAGCTTCACCCGAGCCGCCAATGAGCTCTCGCTTACGCAGAGCGCGGTATGTCGTCAGGTTGCGGGACTGGAAAGCCGCCTGGGCGTCGCTTTGTTCCTGCGCATCAAGAAGCGCATTGTGCTGACCGTGCATGGCCGTGATTACGCGGCGCTCGTGCGCAAGAATCTCGACCGGATAGAGCGTGATACGCTCGAACTGATGGCGCAACGCGGCGTGGGACGGATTCTTGAGATAGCGGTCGTTCCTACGCTGGCCAGCCAGTGGCTGATCCCGCGCCTGCCGCAGTTTCGCGCGCTGCGGCCGGATATCACCGTGAATCTTTCCATACGCACCGAGCCTTTCCTGTTCAGCGATTCGCCCTTCGACGCCGCGCTTTATTTCGGCGATTCGGTATGGCCCGGCACACAGGGAAAGTTGCTGTTTCGCGAGGGCAAGGTCGTGCCGGTGTGCAGCCCTTCCCTGCTCGACGGGAGTACGCCCGGCGCGTCGATTTCGCTGGAGCAACTGGCAGATTTACCGCTGCTGCATTTATCGACACGGCCCGACGCGTGGCGCACCTGGTTTCGTCTGAACGGACTTGAGCACGATGTACGAGCGGTACGCGGCGCGCGCTATGAATTATTCACGATGCTCACCAGCGCGGCTCAGGCGGGTTTGGGTGTCGCGCTGCTGCCGGAAATCTTGCTGGCGGACGAATTGTCATCCGGCCGGCTGGTCGTGCCACTGAATAAACCGATGTCCGGCAAGTCAGGTTATTACCTCGTCGCCCCCGATGAAATTGCCCACGACGAACCGTTCGTCGCGCTCTCGGACTGGTTGAGTTCGATCGTCCCGCAAATGGAAGCGGAGGGGTAGATCAAAGGGCGGCCGGATTGGATAACGAATCACCCGCTTTCACGAAATCGATAAAAACGCGCAACGGCGCGGGCAAATGTCGACGCCCGGGATAGTAAAGAAATGGCCCTGAAAAACACTGCCACCACGGTTCCAGGATCGGTTCCAGCGCACCGCTATCCAGATACGGGCGCAGCATTCCCTCGAACAGGTGTATCACGCCCACGCCCGCCACTGCCGTACTGATCGCAAGCTCCATCGCCGCACCGGGCCTGACCAGCAGCGGCCCCGTAGGATCCAGCCGCACCACCTCCCCGTCCCGCTCGAAATCCCACGTAGGCTTCGCGCCGCCGGCAAACTGGCCGCGCAAACACGCGTGCGAAAGCAACTCGCGGGGGTGCTCCGGGCGGCCGTGCGTATCGAGATATTCCGGAGTCGCAGCGGTCGCAAAGCGCTGCACGCGTGGTCCGATCGGAATGGCGATCATGTCCTGCTCGAGCCGCTCGTCGTAGCGAATGCCGGCATCGCAGCCGATCGACAGCACATCGACGAAACCATCCTCGACCACGACTTCCACGCGGATGTCCGGATAAGCTTTCAGGAATTGCGCGATGACAGTCGGCAATACGATCCGCGCCGCGCTCGACGGCACATTGAGTTTCAGCGTACCGGTTGGCTTGTCCCTGAATCCGTTCAGGACATCGAGCGATGCTTCCATCTCGCTGAACAACGGCGCCAGCTTTTCGATAAGACGCAGCCCCGGTTCCGTCGGCGCCACGCTGCGGGTGGTCCGGTTGAGCAAACGCAGGCCGAGTTTCGCTTCGAGGCGGCGCACGGCAATGCTCAGGCTCGAGGCAGAAACGCCGCTGATCCGGGCCGCGTCGCGAAAACCACCGGCGCGAGCGACTGACACGAACGCGGCAAGATCATTTAATTCCATGGTCACTGTGCACATTTTTAAACAACCCGTGCAATTTAGACCGGATTATCTAACAACGCAATCGTCTCCATACTGAGCGCACATTCATCAAGGAGCGCGTCATGTCGAATTCCATCCCCACCAGCACCTTTGAACTTGCCGGTCGCCCGGTGCATCGCCTGGGCTACGGCGCCATGCAACTGGCTGGGCCCGGCGTGTTCGGTCCGCCGAAGGATCATGATGCGGCGATAGCCGTTCTGCGCGAGGCGATAGCGTCGGGAGTCAATCACATCGACACCAGCGATTTCTACGGGCCTCACGTCACCAACCAGATCATTCGCGAAGCGCTTCATCCGTACCCGGATGATCTTGTGATCGTCACCAAGCTTGGCGCCGTCCGCGGTGAAGACGCGTCATGGCTACCGGCGATAGAACCGGAAGACCTCAGGCGCGGCGTCCATGACAACCTGCGCAATCTCGGCCTGGAAGTGCTCGACGTAGTCAACTTGCGGATCATGGGCAGCATCCACTCGCCCTCGGAAGGATCGATCGAAAAGCAGGTCACGGCGCTTGCCGAACTCCAGCGCGAGGGGCTTGTCCGCCACATCGGATTAAGCAATGTGACTGCGACCCAGATTGTTGAAGCGCAGGGCATTGCGAAGATTGTGTGTGTTCAGAACCAGTACAACCTGGTCCAGCGGGACGATGGCACGCTGGTCGACGAACTCGCGAGCCAGGGCATTGCGTATGTGCCGTTCTTCCCCCTAGGCGGATTCTCGCCGATTCAATCATCCGTGCTGTCCACGGTCGCTCAAACGGTCGGCGCAACACCCATGCAAGTGGCGCTCGCCTGGCTCCTGCATCGCTCGCCTAATATTCTGCTGATCCCGGGCACCTCGTCGGTCGTGCATCTGCGGGAGAACTTGCAGGCCGCGCAGTTGCGCTTATCAGACGCGGTGCTCGCTGAACTGGATGCGATCGGTGGAGCGACGTCGCACATTGATCGCTAGATCTGGCGGATGCGGCTGACCTGCGCGAAGCTCAGCGCGATCGCCCCTCTTGATGGGGTACCGCTGCGCTCCGCAAACGCATTTCCGCGTGGCAATACTGAGCGGACGGACGGCCCGTTGTTATCAGAACGACGGGCCGTCAGGCATTGCTGGCCGACGCTTCCCGCTATCAGGCCGGGGTTCACTTCTGCAAAAACCATCGGGCTAGATGAAGGTCCGTGCTCGGCTAGTACTCGTCCGCCCGGGTCAATGATCGTGCCGTGTTGATGGCTGCCCGTGTCCGACCCGTTGCTAACGACTACGAACATTCCGTTATCGGACGCCCGAGCAATCAATGACCGTCGCAACCAGTCGGCTTCTCCATCGCTTGCTGTTCTTTCTGTTGCATGCGGCCGGGCTCGTTGCCCGGTGGAAAGCCGCTGTAGCGAAGACTCTCCATCGCTGTCCGAACCATAGGTCCGATGCGGCGCAACGAGTAATGTCGCGCCCATCAACGCTGTCATGCGAACGTTCTCGATCAGGTAATTATCTGCGCCAATCAGGATGCCTATGCGAACGCCCCACTTCGTATCTAGGACGGTGTACTGCTCGCCGCACTCAATACCGGGGTGTTCAGCCGTCTGCAATTTCCGATGACAACACCGCACACCGCCCGGCATGCAAACCACATAGCTGTTGAACAGCCTCCCATCCGGCGCACGCTCGATAAAACCCACGCCCGCAGCCACGCCGGTGCGCTCCACTGCATTGGCGACTTTATCGATTGAGCGTCCATCGAGCGGCTCGGCGAGCGTTACAAGCTCGCGGCGACGAAAATTGAGGGTATCGCCATATCCGACGAGGCTGAACTCCGGGAAAACAACCAGCGAGATTCCTTGAAGCGCGGCATCGGCGAGTCTCGCTGATACGTTCGCGACGTTCTGCGATGCATTCCCGCGCAACGAGCTAAGCGGGACCGTCGCAACCTTGAATGGGGAAGATGAGGATAAGGACATGTCGTGCACCGCCTGACTGTAGAGCCGATTGAAGAGTCCATTGGACCGCCAGGCGTTCAATAAGTAAAATGAATCATTCGACACATTCAATTACTTCTTGGAATGGAACTCAAACTTCTGCGCGCTTTCCTGACCGTGACTGAGCTTCATCATTTCGGCCGCGCCGCCGAAGCGCTCAATGTCACCCAGCCCGCCCTCAGCAAGCAGGTCGCGGCGTTGGAAGACTCATTGGGTGCGCGGCTTTTTGAACGCGGCAGGCATGGCGCCGAACTGACTTCATTTGGCGCCGAGTTCCTTGGCGGCGCACAGACGCTGGTACGCGATGCGGACGAACTCGTCGCACGGGCGCGCGAAGCGAGCAGTGGAAAGCGTGGATATTTACGCGTAGGGCTCGGGCTCTCGACCTTGACCCTGGCGCCGCAATTGATCGCGGAATTCCGAAGGCTGAATCCGAACGTCAGCGTGTCGCTCAATGATCTTTCCTCAGCCGAGCAGACGCGCCGGCTTCTCGCGGGGAAGCTCGACGTGGGGTTCCTTCGCATGCCGGCCGACAGCGGGTTGTCGTGTGTGCCATTGCTAAGCGAAACCTTGGCGCTTGCCGTGCCTCAGCACGCAAAATGGAAGCGCCTTCCGGCTGACCTTAATGATCTCAACGAACCCGGGTTGATCGCGCTCGCGCGCAGCAGCGGACCCGGACTGGCAGCGCAGATAGATCGCTGGTGCAGCGAGCACGGTTTCGTGCCCCGGGTGATTCAGCAGACCGATGATATCCAGTCCGTTCTTGCTGCTGTCGCCGCGGGTGTCGGCGCTGCATTTTTGCCGTCCCGGGCGAAGTATTTGTTGCGGGATGCCAGGGTGTTGCCGTTGCGCGATGCGGCCGCCCGTTGGCAAGTCGGGCTGGCGTGGCAGCCGAGCCGCGATAACGCAGTGGCGACACGCTTCATCGAATTCGTACGTGCGGCGAAAATACCGGCGTTGTGAAGGAGTGTGCCTTAATCACCAGCTCCGGACCACTACGCCGCACCGCAAGCGACCGCGGTATTGTCGGGAGACGGGATTCGTTGAACTAGCAAGGAATTAGCTGGACTGCCGAGACAGCGCGGAAATCGAAGGGCCACCGCGCCGCAGTTGTCTCCAGGCGACTTGCCGATGAGGCTTTGTTCAGAGAGAGAGGCGCTTGACGACCCAAATTGGTCCCTGACGAGTGGCCGGTCCTTGGCAAGCAATTCCGGGAATATCCGCCGCTTTTTCGCTTTTTCGCTTTTTCCAGCCGTCGTTATTACTGCTGCGGCAAGAGCGGCAGCAACAAGCGCGATGACGAAAGTATGGTGTTAAGCGAACTGGTGCCGATGCTTGCATGCCGAAACATGAGCAGCGCCGGCTTCGTCTCGAGCTGATCGTCGGTCGTAAGATAAAAACGCATCTTGTGGCCCGCCTTGAAGCGTCGTGCGTTCGGGACCAGCGGAATCCGGTAGCGAACGGTTTCCCCGAGCGGCACCGAGTCGAACGTTCGACAGGGTAAAACCGGAGCGCCGGGGCGGCTCGACGGCTCGTCGACCTTTCTCAGGCCGGCACGCAGATATCCCGCCGTCACATCGACGATCGTTCCGTTGTCGCTGACGTCCTGGAGTATGGCTATGAAAGCCGTGTCGGGTGCGGTCGAGAGAGCGTCTAGCTGCAATTCGATCGGACCAACGATATCCAGATCGCTGGCTAAAGCGGCGGTCTCCCACGCCAGGAAGTCGGGCGGATCGGTTTCGCTGGGACGCGGTCGATTAAGTCCTGAGCCCAGATTCATGTAGACGCGTGAGGCGGGTTCGCCCTCTTCGACATCGAGCTTGCCGTCACCGCGGAGCGCGAATCCTCGATGCGCCATGGACGGAACGGGCCATGAGTCCGACGTGCGCCAACCATCTGCCTCCGGAATAACGTAGCGGATGGGCGGGCCGTCCAGGATGCCCGTGTCCCGGTCTTTCAGCCAGTGGTCGAACCATGCAAGCGCCTCGATATGCAAGCTCTCCCACGGCCACGCCAGACCGTGCTCGCCCATCATGGCGACCCGCACGTGCCGGCTGTTGCGCAGCTTCTCCCAGGCCTGGAACGTATGCGGCAGATGCAAGGGCACGTTCTGCCAGTCGCAGCCCAGGTACACCGGAACTTCGACGTTTTCGAGCAGCGGCAGAAGGTTGCGATCTTCCCACCAAGCATCGCGCACCGGATGCTCGGCGGCAATGGCCCGCCATAGATCGTCCCAGGGATGCGGGTCGTGATGCAACTTGAGCAGCATCTTCAATCCGGCGATCGCCGCTTCACCGTTGGCGTGCTCAAACCGTTTGTGAATGCCGGGCGTAAGTAGCAGTGCTCGTACACCATCGATTAGCTTGCTGCGCCAGAGCCTATTGGTGTGACCGGAGGTCATACCGATCATGGAAAGAAACGGTGTCACGAAGCCGCTGCTCATCAGGCCGTGATGGGTTGCCGACTCGTACAGGTCGAACGTGCCTGCGATCGGCATGATGGCCTTTAAATGCGGCGGCCGTTCCACCGCGGCTTCCATCTGCGTTCCGGCGAAATAACTGATGCCGATCATCCCGACATTGCCGTTCGACCAGGGCTGCACGGCGGCCCATTCGACCAGGTCGTGCATATCGCGGCGTTCCTGGCCGTCGTAGAAACCAAATGTGCCCTCGGATCCGCTGGTTCCGCGGCAATTGGCGATCACATGGACATATCCGCGCGGAACGAAAAAGTCGCTGGCGCCCGCTTCGATGAATCCGGCCGGCGCACCCAAGTTCTGGATCTGCCTGGGATAAGGCGACGCAGCGACCAGTACCGGGTAGCGCCCGGGCTGCGTCGGGCGATGCACGTCTGCCAGCAGATGGATGCCGTCTCGCATGGGAACGGCGACGTCATGGTCGCTGGACAACTCATGCTCAGGCTCGGAAAGGTTGCGATAATCGCGGCCAGTGGTCTGCGGCCCATTGAGGCGACGTTGCCCGGCTTCGACGCCGGAAATGCGAGGAGTGGTCATGGGACCCGTCTCCGTATCCGAGAAGTTCTTTGTAGGGTATGGATCTCCGTAGCCTTCTTAGCATAGCAAGCGGCGCGGTCGAAATATATGTCCGATAAGGGGTGGTGAATTCGCGAGGGTGAACGGCGGTTCCTGGCCGACCTCAGTCCGATGTCGTCGACCGAAGCGGCCCTTCGTCCCAGCCTGGACCTAAAGATGATCACCGCAGCACAACGGACGTCACGTGGCGTGACGTGGTTTTTTATAGGCAATTCGATTCGCGGATGCCCCGCGTATTGCTGCTGTATATAGCAATAAGCACGCGCGATACCTCTAAATGAAAGTGTTTGCGCCAAGCGCCGCAGCGCGGTGCTCAAGTGCCGGGAGCGTTCGTGCCGCCGCACGTGCTGCCGGAAGAAGTCGGCTACTTGGGCGGCGGCGAAGGATCGAGCTTGGCCGAATTCCTGACGAACTGATCCGTCATCGCGGCCGCGACCGGGTTCGAGCCCGTGCCTGGCTTCGGGCTACGTTGGTCCATGGCGGCGCGAGCGGCGGACATATCCGGCGGAGGCAACGATGGATCGAGCTTCGCCGATTCCCTGACCAGTTCGTCCGTTTCCGGTGTCGCGCCTTGAGTCGTTATAGCGCGGCGGTCCAAACCGTCTCGTCCACGCTGGGTGCGCTGCGCCGGGACCACCTTCGGCGCACCTGAGTCCTGCACGTTCACCGACGCGACTGCCGTCGACGGCGCCTTCTTCGGTTGTGCCTCCGGTATCGGTTGCCCGGTGGCTCGTGCGGCGGCCGGAGTGGATGCGAGCGCAGCCGTCTTAGGCGCAGGTGCTGCTGCCGGAGCGGGAACCACCGGCTGCTGCGCGATGGCTGTGCTTTTCGTGATTGCGCCGAATGGCTTCGACTGGCCGATGCTGCCTTCCGTCACGTGATCGCTGGCGCGCGAATCGACGACCGGAGGGCGTGCGGATTCATCCATGGCGGCCGTGACTTCTGCCATTGCGCGGCGGTCCGCCTGAAGGAACATCAGGTACGTGGTCCCTGCTGCACCGAGCAGGAGCCCTCCAATAATCATCAAAATCTTTCGGGTGTTCATCATACTTACTAACGGTCCTTCAAACGACGTGAGCCAGCCATGATAAACGACTGATCGTGGATTTCATCAGACCAATCCAGTAATGGCGGACCTGATGAGCAGGAATGGGCAAGCGATATCCAGAGGATTACCGGTCGTCCGTCCTTGCTGTAGAAACGGACGTTCGCGCAGGCCCGCAGGCCCGCTGTTCTGATTGGACTAACGACTGCGAAGCACGCCATCCGACGCAGAAGATCCTTGCGAGCGACCGGTGTTCGAGCAGTAAGCGCCGGTCAAATGTCTTCAAAGACACGTGGACGTATGACCGCAACTGGCCCGCACGCAACCATTCCACCCTGCGCAACGCGGGATGCTCTCACACATCCGGCAAGTCCGATTTTTGGCCCCGCGTCATCTGGTGCGCGACCAAATTTGTTGGCAAATCTTTGATTCTAATGACGCCCCATCCAACTAATTCCTCTCCCCCAAGATATTGCGCCCACCATTTTTAATGTAAAATACTGTACATCCATACAGCTATTTGATCATGTCCATTCCCAATGGAAACGTCGGCACATCCGGTTCTTTCGCGTTGAACCGCTTGCGTGCTGGAGCGCAGCGGTGACAGCCACGCGGCACATCGCGCATCTTGACATGGACGCCTTTTATGCGTCCGTTGAACTCCTGCGCTACCCCGAACTACGCGGTCAGCCGGTCGTGATCGGCGGCGGCAGGAACGCCACGCCCGAAACGCTGGGCGACGGCACCCGACGCTTCAAGCGGCTGCGCGATTACGCGGGCCGCGGCGTTGTCACCACCTCGACCTACGAAGCGCGCGCGCTCGGCGTGTTTTCCGCCATGGGCATGATGAAAGCCGCACAGCTCGCGCCGGACGCCGTCCTGCTGCCCACCGACTTCGATTCGTACCGGCACTACTCGCGCCTCTTCAAGGAGGCCGTGGCCACATTTACCACGCAGATCGAGAACCGCGGTATCGATGAAATCTACATCGACCTGACGGACCTGCCGGGAGACCCCGCCGAGACCGCGGCACGCATCAAGCAGGCCGTGCGCGACGCGACCGCGCTGTCGTGTTCGATCAGCGTCGCGCCGAACAAACTGCTGGCGAAAATCGGTTCGGAACTCGATAAACCCGACGGCCTGACCATCCTCACCCCCGCCGACATCCCCTTGCGAATCTGGCCGCTGCCGGTACGCAAGGTGAACGGCATTGGGCCGAAGGCGAATGAAAAACTCGCGGCTATCGGCATTGAAACCGTCGGGGACCTGGCGCGCGCGGACCCAGAGATACTGCAAGCCCGCTTTGGCCGGACTTACTCGGCATGGCTTCTGGAAGTGGCGCAGGGCTTCGACGAACGGCCCGTCGTGGTCAGCTCCGAGCCGAAGTCGATGAGCCGCGAAACCACCTTCGAGCGCGACCTGCATGCACGGCAGGATCGCGCGGAATTGTCGGCGGCGTTTACCGACCTCTGTACACGCGTGGCCGACGACCTGCGTCGCAAAGGGTACGAGGGTCGCACGGTCGGCATCAAGCTACGTTACAACGACTTCAGCACAGTCACGCGCGACCTGACTGTCCCGTTTCCAACGGCCGATGCAACAGAGATCCGTCGCGCGGCGACTGAGTGCCTGAAGCGCGTGCCGCTAGACCGGCGGCTGCGTTTGCTCGGTGTACGCGTGACGGCGTTGCTGCCGGCGGGATCGTATGTCGCCGAGCCGCAATCGGTTCAGGGGGAATTGCCGTTCGCGGCGGACTGATCAAAGAAAGCCAGGGAAAGCCACCAAGGAATCGACGTGTTGCAAAATGATCTGTTCGATGCCGTACCGCTCGACCTTGTGGGAGACGCCGAAAGCGGGATTCGTTACCTGCCCGACGTGATTCCGCAGGCGACTGCACACGCGTGGTTTGAGCAGACGCTTGGCCAAGTGACGTGGGGCAATCAGCGCCGCCTGATGTACGAGCGCGAGGTCGATGTACCACGCCTGATGGCGCATTTCTCACTGGACGCACCGGACTTGCCGGAGCCTCTGATGGAAGCTGCAGTACAAGTGCGCGCGATTGCCGGCGCGCAGTTCAATAGCGTCGGCTTGAATTTGTATCGTGATGGCAACGACAGCGTCGCGCCCCATAACGACAAGACCCAAGGGCTAGTGCAAAAAGCGCCTATAGCAATCCTTTCGCTGGGGGCGACCCGTCGCATGACAATCCGCGCGAAGTCAGGCAAGGGCCGCACGCTCAATGTGGATCTGCACGCAGGCAGCGTGCTCGTGATGAGCTACGCTTCGCAATTCACGCACAATCATGGAATACCGAAAATGAGCGGTGTTGACGGACCACGCATCAGCCTAGCGTTTAGATGCTTGGATGCCTCAACGCTTAAGCCGCGCTAGGCACTCAGCAGCATTTCTTGTTTCAACCTCTTAAGGGGTACGCCGGCGTTTTAAGGCGTTCTTATCGTTTCGTATCTGACGCTTGAAACGCCTGAGACGCGTGAGAGACACGCGAAACGCGCCGTGGTATTTTTGTTTATTTATTGATCTGCGCAGCGTCGGCACGCGTCGGCAACTCCGCAGTTTTAAACTTCGGCACTCAGGCGATTCGTATGAACAACCGGGTCCGATATTTATCGGCGATCTGCATCAACGTACTCTTCCCGTGGCTCGCCTATCACCTTGCGTATCCGCAGTGGGGCCACTTGGGAGCATTGGCTGCGTCCACGCTGCCACTGATAGCGTGGATGACATGGGATCTTTTGCGCTTTCATCACTTCGATGCGCTCAGCGCGATCGTTCTGGTCGGTACTTTATTGTCGCTGGCGGTTTCATTTTTTATCGACAACGCCCATGCGCGTCTTTTTGAAGAGCCCGTCATCTCCGGTTTGATCGGCATCGCATTTTTGATTTCACTCGCGTTTCCACGGCCGCTCGTGTTTTATCTCGGGCGGTCGACTGTAGCCCGCGAGCAGGACGGAGGAACGGCTCAGTTCGAACAATGGTGGCGTGACAATCCTGAGCTCGTAGCGGTCATTCAAAAGATGACGCTTGTTTGGGGATTGGGTCTGACGGCCGAGAATGTCGTGCGACTGATGCTTGATATCGAGTGGAAAGACGCAGCATGGATTGCCGGCGTTTCCACTATTCTGCGATACGCAACGTACGGTGGGTTGACGCTATGGACCTTCCTCGAGAGAAGGCGCATGAAGCGAATGAGTCCGTCGGCATTGCCCGCGAAGCGAGCGTGATGTGGCGTTGCAAAGCGACGATAAAAAGCTCGGCCCTCTCTCTGCATCCGCGTCGCTGGCGGAGTGAATCGCGAACCGGTCGCGGCCGGGAGGCACTGGCTTTCAGCGCCTCCCTGTGTCCGCTAGACAGAAACACACCGCTAGTTAAAACGCCTCCCAATCAGCGGCGCCGGCCAATGCAACGGGCTTCGCCTTCTCTTTGATCAGCGCCGGTGTCTTGAGCCGTGCAGCGACTGCAACCGGGCTCACATTCGAACTCACATTCGAACTCGAACTCACAGCAATTGCGCGTTTCTTCGGTACCGCTAATGCACGATGCGCCGCGCCACGCGCCGGTTTCACACTGAGCGCCGTCTTGCCGCTTTCCAGACCTCTGTCGTCCAACTGGAACACTGAAACAGCCGCCTTCAACGCACCCGCCTGATCCTCCAGCGATTGCGCAGCGGCCGCGGCTTCTTCCACCAGCGCCGCATTTTGCTGGGTCACTTCATCCATTTGCGTGACGGCGCGCGCCACTTGTTCAATGCCGCTGCTCTGCTCTTCGGACGCCGCCGCGATCTCGCCCATGATGTCCGTCACACGCTGCACCGCGCCGATGATTTCCGACATCGTGCGGCCGGCATCGCCCACCAGCGTCGTGCCCGTCTGGACCCGCGAGACTGACGTGTTGATCAGTTCCTTGATCTCCTTCGCTGCCGCCGACGAACGTTGCGCGAGACTGCGGACCTCTGCCGCCACCACCGCGAAACCTCGCCCCTGCTCACCGGCACGCGCAGCTTCCACTGCTGCATTCAGCGCGAGGATGTTGGTCTGGAACGCGATACCTTCGATGATCGTGATGATGTCGGCGATCTTCGTCGAACTCTGGTTGATGTCGCCCATGGTGGTGACCACTTGCGAAACAACCGAGCTGCCCTTGTTCGCAATGTCCGATGCGCTGGCCGCCAACGAGCTCGCCTGACGCGCGTTTTCCGCGTTCTGCTTCACGGTGCCGGTCAACTCGTCCATGCTCGATGCCGTTTCCTGCAACGCCGACGCCTGTTCTTCCGTACGCGACGACAAATCGATATTCCCCGCCGCAATCTGCTTGGTCGCCGATGCAATGGACTCACTGCCCGAGCGCACCGTGCGTACCGTATTGACCAGGCTGGCCTGCATCTTTGCGAGTCCCGACAACAGTTGCCCCATCTCGTCGCGCGAGGTGACAATCAGCTCGCGGCGCAGGTCCCCGGCGGCAATTGCATCGAATTGCGCAAGCGCTTCTTCGAGTGGACGCCCGATCGAACGACGCAGTGACAGCCAGGAGAACATAGCCGCGGCGAGGCCCACCAGAATGGAAGCGATGCTGATAAGACGGAACTCGCCGAATGATTCCTGCGAGTTGTCGTAGTCGCTCTTGGCAGAGTCGAACTGGTACTTGCGAAGCGCTTCGCCAAACGCGGCCAACTGGTTGAACGCAACCTGCATGGCTTCCGCGGAAGCGACAATCTTGTCGGCATCGTTCGCCCTGATATTGGCATAACCGTCGTCCATCAGCTTCTGGAGTTCAAGGCGCTTGGCCTGGAAGTCCTCGGACAGTTTGTGTTCGCCCGGACCCTGGGGCAGCGCGGAGTAGGTCGCCCACTCCTTGTCCGCACGCGTGCGCATCAATGCCCCGCGTCCAATGGCTGTTTCCGCAGCGCTGGGCTTGCCAACCAGCAAGGCTGCACGATCGAAGCTGAGCCGCTCACGGGCAGTAAACATTTCCGCGTTGCCGGCCGCGACAGCGCTAGGCATCTGGTTCATGTAGAGGCCGCGTGTCGTGTCGTTACCGCGGCTCATTCCCCAGAGCCCCAGCCCGCCAATCACGATCAGCAACAGACCCAGAAGCGCCATGGCAATACCCAGGCGACCTTTAATCGTCGAAAACATGTCGTCTCACTTTTCAAATCTCACATCGATATCCAAGCAGTGGCGCGCGTCGATGCTTAGCGAGCGCAACCGAGGCTGGCGGCATCATCCGGCCCATATCCTTTAACGGCAAACACGGGCGTCACTTGAGCGAATCCTTACATTACGTTAGCTTACATTTCAATAATTATTGAAATGTAAAAACGTTTGTTGTACGCTTTGGCGCATGAAATCAAACACCGTGGTCCTCGCGCTGGGCGCTCTTGCGCACGAGTCGCGGCTGGCAATCTTTCGAGCGCTGGTCGTGGCGGGTCCTGACGGTCTGGCGGCCGGTGATATTGCTCAGCAACTCGGCGTCTCGCCATCGGGTCTCTCGTTTCATCTGAAAGACCTTTCACACGCCGGCCTGGTCGATGCGCGTCAGGATGGGCGCTTCATTTTCTACTCAGCGAACTTCGGCGCCATGAGCGGGCTCATTGGCTTCCTCACCGAAAATTGCTGCGAAGGCGGCACGTGTTCAGTAAGCACGGCGTCGAAACGCTCCCGCTGAACGGCGTGCATAAAGCAGCAGCCTCTCTTTAACAATTCATGGAGACTCATGGCATGACCATCACGATTTACCATAACCCCGCTTGCGGCACGTCGCGCAATACCCTGGCGCTGATCCGCAATGCGGGCGTTGAACCGGACGTGATCGAGTACCTCAAGACACCGCCGAATCGCGACACGCTTTCCAGAATGATCGAGGATGCGGGGCTGAGCGTCCGGCAAGCGGTCAGGGAGAAAGAGAAACTGTTCACGGAACTCGGTCTCGCCGATGCAACCGTGACGGACGAACAATTGCTGGACGCCATGCTGGCGCACCCTGTTCTCATCAATCGCCCGTTCGTGGTGACTCCCGCAGGCACGCGTTTATGTCGGCCGTCTGAATTGCTGCTCGAGATACTGCCGGAAGCGCAGAAAGGACCGTTCACCAAGGAAGACGGTGAGGTCGTGATCGATAGTAAAGGCAAGCGAGTCCGCTAATGTCATCAGGAATGCCTAATATCAGCCAATCGCACATCGACGTTCCGAGTATCGACAAGCTGGCGCCTGCATCCGTTGCAACGCATCCGCCGCGAATTCTGCTGCTGTATGGTTCGCTGCGCCCCACGTCATACAGTCGCCTCCTGACCCTCGAGGCCGAACGCATCCTCAACCTTTTTGGCGCCGAGACAAAGGTCTTCGACCCGCACGGCCTGCCGATCACCGACAGCGTTCCAGCCGATCATCCGAAAGTAGCGGAACTACGCGCGCTGTCCGCGTGGTCGGAAGGACAAGTCTGGTGCAGCCCGGAACGGCATGGAACGCTCACCTCGGTATTCAAGAACCAGATCGACTGGATCCCGCTGGAAATCGGCGCGGTGCGCCCCACGCAAGGCCGCACGCTCGCGGTCATGCAGGTCAGCGGGGGATCGCAATCGTTCAATGCCGTGAATGCGTTACGCGTCCTCGGCCGATGGATGCGGATGGTGACCATCCCGAACCAGTCATCTGTCGCCATGGCATACAAGGAGTTCGATGCCGACGGCCGCATGAAACCGTCGGCCTACTACGACCGCGTAGTCGACGTCATGGAGGAGCTGATCAAGTTCACCCTGCTTGTACGCGATCGCTCGTCCTACCTGACCGACCGCTATAGCGAGCGCAAGCAAGCGTCGCCGGTCATTGCCTCGCTCGCAAACGCCGCGATGACTCATGAAACCGCTGCCCCGGACGAAGACGACGTCGAGTAGCGTCGCAAGAGAATGTCGTAAGCCTTGACTTCATTCCTCTCAAACGGATATTTTCGGTCCTGACGGATTGCTCGTACGAGCCGCCCGTAACAACCGATGGAGACAGGAATGAACAAGACACTCGCCCGACGCTCTGCGTGCGGCCTCATTACGGCAGCCATCCTGAGCTTCACCGCGAGCGCGGCACATGCAGCGGCCGACTCAGTGAAGCTCGGTTTCATTACAGACCTTTCAGGGCTCTACTCCGACTCCGATGGCCAGGGAGGTCTCGAAGCCATCCGCATGGCGATCGACGACTTCGGCGGCAAGGTGAACGGCAAGCCCATCGAACTGCTGTATGGCGATCACCAGAACAAGGCGGACATTGCGGCATCGAAAGCGCGCGAGTGGATTGACCGCGACGGCGTCAACGGGATCATCGGCGGCACGAATTCGGCGACCGCGCTCGCGACCAACCAGATTGCCGCTGAAAAGAAGATTCCGTACATCAACGTAGGCGCGGGTGTTGATGCGCTGACCAATGAGCAATGCACGCCCTACACGGTCCATTACGCCTACGATACCGTCGCGCTGGCCAACGGCACCGGCCAGGCCGTGACGAAGCAAGGCGGCAAGACCTGGTACTTCCTGACCGCCGACTACGCGTTTGGCAAGGCTTTGGAAAAGAATACGTCGGAGGTTGTGAAGGCGAATGGCGGGCAAGTGCTCGGCGCGGTGCGGCATCCGTTATCGGCATCGGATTTCTCGTCGTTCCTGTTGCAGGCGCAGGCGTCGAAAGCACAGGTGCTGGGGCTGGCAAACGCGGGCGGCGACACCATCAACTCGATCAAGGCCGCGAAGGAATTCGGCCTGACCAAGTCGATGAAAATTGCCGGCTTGCTGATCTTTCTCACGGACATCCACAGCCTCGGGCTTGAGACTGCCCAAGGTCTTCTGGCCACCGATAGCTGGTACTGGAACAAGGATGCCGAGACCCGCAAATGGGCGCAGCGCTACTTTGCCAAGATGAAGAAGATGCCAACCAGCCTGCAGGCCGCGGACTATTCGGCCGCAACCACTTACCTGAAGGCAGTGCAGGCGGCGGGTTCGACCGACAGCACGAAGGTCATGGAAGAACTGCACAAGATGAAGATCGACGACATGTACGCCAAGGGTTATATCCGGCCCGACGGCACCATGATTCACGACATGTACTTGATGCAAGTGAAGAAACCCTCGGAGTCCAAGGAGCCGTGGGATTTCTATACGATCACCGCGACCATCCCCGGCGAGCAGGCATTCGGGTCCAAAGCCATATCGCGTTGCGCGTTGTGGAAGTGAACGGAAGCAACCGGTTCGCTTTCACTGCCGCTGACCCACGTCGACCTGATGGTTGAGCGGCTCGCCACGCGCCAGACGTCGCACGTTCTCGGCGATCTGCGAACCAATGGTTTCGAGGCTTGCGATTGCCGCCATATGCGGCGTGACGATGAGCTTCGGATGGCGCCACAGCGGATCACCGGGCGGCAGCGGTTCGTTGGGAAAAACATCGACGATCGCGCCGCCCATGTGTCCGTCGGACAATGCCGCAAGCAACGCGTCCATCACCAGATGTTCCCCGCGGCCAACATGAATCAGCTTCGCGCCCGGGTTGAGTTGCCTGAACACATCGGCGTTCAACACACCGCGTGTCTCGCTGGTCAGCGGCAATAGACATACGAGGATATCGACGCCAGACAGGAACGCCGGCAACGCGTCGCGGCCGCTGAATGACTCGATACCCGGCAGCGTCCTGTCACTACGCGCCCAGCCCTTTAACCTAAAACCGGCATGCCGCAAGTCGGTCGCGACCCGCGCGCCAATTTCACCAAGCCCCATCACGCCGATGGTGCAATCGCTTGCGAGTTTTTGCACCGGCACCTGCCATAGTCCGGCTCGTTGATTGGCAAGTACCTGATCGAATTGTCGATGAAAATGCAGCGCTCCCCACATGACAAATTCGCTCATGGCGCGCGCCTGATACGGGTCGACCACGCGGCATATCGGCACCGCAGGCAGATGCGGATCGCACAGGATGTTGTCGACGCCGGCAGCAATGCCGTGCACCAGCCGAAGCTCAGGCAGCGAGCGCAATGCGCCCGCCGGTGGATTCCAGCACACGGCGACTTGCGCGTCGCCGGCATCGGGAGCGCCGAACGAATGCACCTGCAGTTCGGGTGCCGTTGCGACGATCACGGACGCGAGCGCCGACATGTCGTAGTCTCGGCTGATGAGTACGAGCTTGGTCATGAGCGGTTTGGAAATGATCAAAGGACACCGGCGCATGACGCGATAGTCATGCAGCCGGATCGCGGGTCAGGACCGGTAGTCGGGAAGATCGCTCGCTATCAGGCGCAACGCCGCTTGCCATGCGAGTTCGATGATGGCGTCCGCATTTTCCGAGCCAAACTGCCGCGCGGTGAGTTCGCGAACATGCTCTGGCGGTATCCGCAATTGCACGCCTCCGGCCAGCGCCTGCACCTGCGCCTGGCAAGCGCGCTCGAGAAAATAGATCTCGTGAAACGCGTGCGCAGCGGTGGCGCCGCCGGCGAGCAGGCCGTGGTTGCGCAGGATCATCGCCTTATGCGGACCGAGATCGGCGACCAGGCGTTCACGCTCGCCCAGGTCGAGCGCAATGCCTTCATAGTCGTGGTAACCCAGCTTGCCGTAGAACTTCAGCGCATGCTGGCTGATAGGCAAAAGCCCTTGCTCTTGTGCCGACACAGCGGTCCCCGCCGCGGTATGCGTATGCACGACAAAGGCGATATCCTCGCGCGCCATGTGAACCGCCGAGTGGATCGTAAAACCGGCCTCATTGACGATAAACAACTCGGGTGTATCGCGTGCACGCTCGTCGATCACCTTGCCCTCGTAGTCGATCTTCACAAGGTCCGACGCGCGCATTTCGTGGAACAGCACGCCGTATCGATTGATCAGGAATGCGGGCTTTGGGCCGGGCAAACGCGCGGTAATATGCGTGTCGATCATGTCCGTCATACGGAAATGCGCCATTAACCGATACAACGCCGCCAGATCCTCGCGGACCTTTTGTTCGGCTGCCAGAATAGGCGTAGTAGTCGTTTCCATGATCTGTTCCTTCCTCCCGATGACGCAGCCTTGGACTTAACAATGAAGCTTAACAACAAAACTTAACGTCGAAGCTTAACGTCGAAACTTGACAACGCCTTAGCGACGCTTCACGCCCGGCAGCACGCACAGCATTTCATACAGCAGGTTCGCTCCCAGCAGCGACGTGTTCCCGCTCGTATCGTAAGGTGGCGACACTTCGACCAGATCGCATCCGATCAAGTCCAGCCCATGACAACCACGGATGATTTCGATACCTTGAATTGTCGTCAGCCCACCAATCTCGGGCGTACCGGTGCCCGGCGCCCACGCCGGATCGATACCGTCAATGTCGAAGCTCAAATACACCGGACCGCCCGCCACCTTGGCCCGGACTTCAGCCATCAGCGGATCGAGCGACTTGTGCCAGCACTCTTCCGCCTGCACCACGCGAAAACCTTGCCGGCGGCTCCAGTTGAAGTCGTCGGCCGTATAACCCTGGGCACGCAATCCGATTTGTACCACGCGCTCGCAATCCAGCAGCCCCTCCTCCACCGCGCGCCGGAAGGTCGTGCCGTGGGCGATCTTCTCGCCGAACATGTGGTCGTTGACATCGGCGTGAGCGTCGACATGCACCAGGCCAATCTTGCCATGCTTACGATGCAGTGCGCGCAGGATCGGCAGCGTAATGGTGTGATCGCCGCCGAGCGTCAGCGGCACCACGCCTTGCTCGACAATGCGGTCATACGACTCTTCTATGATCCGCACCGCGTCCAGCAGATTGAAGGTGTTGATGGCCACGTCGCCAATATCCGCCACTGAAAGCGAGTCGAATGGCGCGGCGCCGGTCGCCATGTTGTAAGGCCGGATCATGACGGACTCGGCGCGGATTCCGCGCGGGCCAAATCGCGTTCCGGCGCGCAGCGACGCGCCGATGTCGAGCGGCACGCCAATAAACGCAGCATCCAGGCCCGCAGCAGAAGCGAGATGCGGCAAGCGCATCATTGTGGCAATGCCGCCAAAGCGCGGCATTTCATTACCGCCGAGCGGTTGATGAAAGATCTTTTCCATGGCACGTCCTCACATTCATTCGTCGAACTGTCTGAGTTGAATTCTGGCGCTGACCGGCGCACCGACAAAGTGCTGGTGCGAAATATTTAGTTCAGTTATTTCTAAAGTATCGGCACGTCCGGCCCGGGGGCATTGCTTCGCCGCCCTTGGCGCCGGCTGTTCGCTTGCCGGCATTTCCCGTAGCTGATGGAGCGAGATGTGGCCACTGTATTGCCTGAAGCACGTCTGCTGCGCATTTTTACCTGTGTGATCCGACACCAGGGTTTTGCCGCGGCGCAGCAGGAACTCAACCTTTCCACATCGGCGATCAGCACCTACATGAGCCAGTTGGAGTCGCTGGTGGGTGTGGTGTTGTGTCATCGCGGGCGCGGCGGTTTTAGTCTGACGCCAAAAGGCGAGGAGTTCCATCAGGAAGCGTTGCGGCTGCTGGGCGAGGTCGACGGGTTCGAGCGTTATGCCGCCGGGCTGCGCGGAGAATTGCGCGGCAGTATCAAGCTTGGCGTGCTGGATTCCACGGTCAGCGATAAATCGTTGCCGCTCTCCGAAATCATTGGTGCATTTACGCGCGAGCATCCGGCGCTGCATTTGCATTTGCATGTGCAAAGCCCTTATGAATTGCAGCTTAGCGTGCTGGGCAATCGCCTTGATCTGGCGATCGGCGCGTTTCAGTTACGCATGAACGGGCTGATCTACCATTCGCTTTATCGAGAGCAACACTGGTTGTATTGCAGCGACAGCCATCCGCTTTTCAACGAGCACAACATCCCGCAGGAAACGATCAGCCAGCAGCGGATGGTTGGACGGGCTTACTGGAGTCAGACAGAGCTGGCGCGACACGGGTTCAAACGTAGCGAAGCGACGGTGGACAGTATGGAAGGGCAACTGATCCTGATTTTATCCGGCGCGTTTATCGGTTTCCTGCCGGAGCATTATGCGCAGGCCTGGGTCGACAAGGGCCGGCTGCGGGCGCTCGCACCGGCGGGGTTCGGCTATCAGGCGCCATTTGCCTTGATCGTCAGGCGGGGGCGTTCGAACGAACCTTTGGTTCAGAAGTTTCGCGATACGTTGAAGGAGCATCTTGGGCGCTAGCGGCATTGCGACTGCTTAGGACCCCAGCGCAACCGAAATACCCCGATCCACTTGGGTCCCTTCTCCTTCTCTTGCGACGCCAATAAACCGCCGCACACGCTCAGCGCCATCCTGATGCCGGATCGCATCGGGTGCCGCATCGAGCTCGATGACACCATTCTCCATAAACACAATCCGGTCGGAAATCGACATCGCAAAGTCCATCTCATGAGTGACGATAATCATCGTCATCCCTTCCTTCGCAAGCTCGCCAATCACGTTGAGCACATCGCCGACTAGCTCCGGATCCAGCGCCGACGTTGGCTCGTCAAACAGCATGACGGCCGGGTCCATCGCAAGCGCCCGCGCAATCGCCACGCGCTGCTGCTGCCCGCCCGAAAGCTGATGCGGATACTTGTACGCGTGCGCAATCAGACCCACCTTGTCCAGCAACGCCAGTGACCGCGCGGTGACATCCGGCCGGTTGCCACGCCCGTGATAATGCGGCGCGAGCGTCACGTTCTCCAGGATCGTCCGGTGCGGAAATAGATTGAAGCTCTGGAACACCATGCCAATGTGCCTGACGCCATCGCGCACTCGCCGGATATTCGTTTTGTCCGCGGCGGAAATATAGGTCTTGCCGAACAGGATGATCTCGCCCTGATCAATCGGCTCAAGCGCATTGATCGTGCGGATCAACGAAGTCTTCCCCGACCCCGATGGTCCTATCACCGCAATCACTTCCCCTGCCTTGACCTCGAGATCGATGCCCTTGAGCACCTCATGTTCACCGTAACGCTTGTGCAAGTTCTTGAGCAACAACGCATGCGGCGCGCCCTTACCGTCCGGCCCGGCAGTAGCTGGCGCAACAGGGACAAGCCGCGTGCGCAGCGCCGCTATTTGCTCAGCCGCAAGCGTTTGCGGCTTACGCTTAGAAAGGTCAAGCCGGCGCTCGACATACTGCAACAACCAGCCGAAGACAGTGACAATCAACACGTAATAAATGGCGATGGCCGACAAGGTTTCCATCACCAGGAAGTTCTGCGAATACAGCCGCTGCCCGACCAGCAACAATTCACTTAGCGATATCACCGAGATCAGCGACGTCAGTTTCACGCAGGTAATGTACTCGTTGATCAGCGTCGGCAACGCAATGCGCAGCGCCTGCGGAATGACAATCAACCGCTGAAGGCCAATAGGACGGATGCCTAGCGCCGCGCCCGCCTCATGCTGTCCTTTAGCTACGGACAACAATCCGCCGCGATGAATCTCCGCCATGTAAGCCGTTTCCGTGAGCGCCAAAGCGACGAAACCAGAGAAAAACGGATGCGACAACGCCACGCCGCTCGCAGGAAAAAGCTGCGGCAGGTTATAGACGAACACGACCAGGACCAGCAGCGGAACGCTTCGAAAGAACCAGATGTACACAGCGGCGGGCAATGAAAGCCAGCGCGAGCGGGACAGCTTCGCCGAAGCAAGCAAAAAGCCCAGCACGAGGCCCGTCAGCCACGAAAGCGCGCTGAGTTCCACGACGGTCACGCAAGCCTGCCAGAAGGCTGGCAGCGCGAATAGCGATAGCAGGTAGGGGAAATCGTAGTGCATGAGTAAGTGCCTCTCGCTAGACGCGGTGCTCGCTGCGTAGATCAGCTCAGGTACGACCCAAGAATCAGGACGACTTGGCGGGCGGCATGGACAGGTTGTATTTCTTGAGCATGGCTTCGTACTCGCCGTTTTTCTTCAACGCGTCGAATGCCTTGGTCAGGGTGTCGTAGAGCGCTGTGTCATCCTTTCGCACATAGATGCCCAGCGTCTGCGGATAGATCAGTTGCGGCGACTGCACCACCACCACGCGACCTGACGATTTGGCGGCCAGCGCATGAGCCGCCCCGGCAATTTCCATCTGCGCCTGCACGTTATTCGACAGCAGCGCCTGCAACACTTCCGGCGCCGACGGATACTCGCTGACCGTGATCTCGCCCTTGCCGTTCGCCTTGCAATAATCCTTCGACAACGCCTGCAACTTCGCTACCCACGTTGTCCCTTGCTCAAGGCCCACATGCAGTCCGCACAGTTCTTCGGGGGTCTTCGGTTTGATCGTGCCGCTGGCTGCCACCATGATTGCCGCGGAGGTCTGCGCATAAGGGATCGCCTGAGCCTGCGCAACGCGTTCGGGTGTGACGTACATGCCGGAGATGACCGCGTCGTAATGACGTGCGTTCAAGCCCAGGATAAGACCAGAGAAACGCGTGTCGACAAAGCTCGCGCTAGCGCCGAACTGCTTGGCGAGCGCCCGTGAAAAATCAGGATCGGAGCCGACCACCTTGTCGCCATCGTAAGACTCGAACGGCGGGTAGGTGATCTCCATGCCGACCTTGAACTGGCCGGGCGCGAGCGTAACGGCGTTGGCCGGTGTCTGTGCAAACGCACCGCCCATGGCATAGGCGCCGGCGAAGACGGCAGTGGCGGCGGCGATCAGGAAACGCTTGGTGTCCGGCTTGAAAATCATCGTGTGACTCCGCTCGAAGAAGGGTGGTGTGTTGATGAACTTGTTCAGTCGCCCGACCGGAGATCAGCCGGGTTGTCCGGCTTTTTTCAGGTGCCCGAAACTGGACGGTTTGCGTGCACGCGAGGGCAACGTCGCGCGGCCTTCCGCCACACGCTGGCGCAGGTACGTATAGGTTTGCAGCGCTTGCCCATACATGTGTTCGCCAATTGCGATCTCCTCGTACTCGTCGCCCTCTTTCGCGAAGGCCGGCAGCGGCTTGATCAGCGTGTGGTAATCGCATGCGTAGAACAGCGGAAACGAGTAGCGCTCCTCGCGCACGGTGCGCACGCGGTGGGCCGTGGCGACAAATGCGCCGGAGGTCATCACCTCCAGCATGTCGCCAATATTCACAACGAACGTTCCGGGCAGAGGCGGCGTATCAATCCATTCGCCAAGCCCGTTCATCACCTCGAGGCCGGGTGCATCGGCTTGCAGGATCGTGAAGCACTCGTAGTCGGTATGCGCGCCAATGCCGGGGGCGTCTTGCGCCGCACCGTCGAACGGATAATGAATCAGGCGCAGCTTCGAGGGCGGCCGCGTGACCAGCTCATCGAAGTGGTCCTCAGGCAGGCCCAAGGCCAGCGCAAAGCCATGGAACAGCACGCGTCCAAGTGCGAATACCTGCTGGTAGTAGCGCTGCACAGCGGGTTTGAAACCGTCGAGTGCAGGCCAATGATTCGGTCCCAGCAACGGAGTTCCGGCTAGCACCAGGGGATCGTCAGCGGCAACTTCGAAGCCGACGTCAAACGCCTCCTTATGATCGGGCTTGCCCTTCGCGTAGACCTCTTCACCCTCGGGCACAAATCCCTTGTGGGTATCGGATGTGCCTATGTAGTGCTCCATCTTCTTTTCTATCGGCTGCCTGAAATAGTCCTTGGCCGCCTGTCTCAGACCGTTGATCACCGAGGGTTCTATCCCGTGACCGGAGATATAAAGGAACCCGACGTTGCGAGCAGCTTGCCCAAGCTCGCTTGCAACCGCCTGGCGATCCGCCAGCTTGTCGCTGAACAAGCCGGAGATGTCGATCACCGGAATCGATGTGAAATTTTTTTCCGGCGCAGCTTCGCCGGCGTGGTTCGCTTGCATCGCGTATTGCTCCTGGGGGTCAGTGCGGGTCCATATCTGGCTGAAATGCTTGCGCTCCGCGTTCACCATCCACTCGTTGAGCTGGGACAGGTCGGCGACCGGAACATCGGTGAACGGCAGATGGTGCAGGTAGCCGTCCCGTCCGAACTCGGGGGTGAGGGTCGTGGTCTGGTAGCCGCGCGCCGCTTGCGAGCGCCAGATGGAAGCCCAGTGGTCCTGATGAAAAGCGAGCGGCAATGAATACTCGGCGGCGGCGGGATGCGGCACCTGCGGCCCCTGGTCATAACCCACACGCGCCTGGATGTGATGCACGCGTTCAATGAATGGCGTGAGGTCGTCCTCGTTGTCATCGAGCAGGCGTTCGCATACAACGACCCAATGACTGATGTCGCTGGTGAAACGCAAGCCAGGCACCTGCCGTATCACGTCCAGCGTCACCCACGGGCTATACAGGGATCGCGCTCTATGCGTTTCGAAGCTGCAAAACTGCTCGTGTTTTTGTGCGAGCTCAAGCGCATTGCCGAAGAACTCCACTTGCTGCGCGAGCGGCCATCGGTCATTGCCGGCCAGCACGTTGATAAAACGCGGCGACAAATCCGCAGCCGATCCGAGCTTGCGATCCAGGTCGTCCAGATGCTGCGCGGGCGTGGCGCGCTGGTCGGGCAACACGGCGTTGTCGGTGAAGACAATGGCGATGTAGTCGAGTTCGTGTTCCTTCAGGTCCTGCAGCAGGGCGCCACGTTCGTCCGTTGTCAGCGGCAGGCGGGCCTCTATACCGGCCAGGCCCGCCTCGCGAACGTCGCGGAAGGTACTGCGCCGGTCGCCACGATGGCCCCAGAGCGAGCGAAAGATGTCCAGTTGCATTGGCGGAGTCTTGAAACGTGGGATCGGCACCGCGCCGTTCTTGTGAAAGCAATGTTGCATACAGCCTAGGCGGCGAAAAATCCTGGAAACAAAACAATTAGTTTTGAAATTTCTAAACTAAGTTTTGCCGTGGTCTGGCCTTGAGCCGAGTCGGCCTTTCACCAACCCACCTCGCGGCAACATCCAGGCGCGGTTGCAACCCGCTCCTCCGCCCTATTTCCTCATATGATTGTGTGCTGCCGAACATCGCGCGGTGCCCGTAACCGGCACCATCGACCGTATCAGTGCGTGCGTTGTCCTTCGTCTTACTTCCGACCACTTGTTACTTGTCAGGCCGACCGCGCAAGTCCGCAAGGCGACCGCTGGACGCACCGTTTATTACTCGAGAGACTATGAGCCAGGCAGATTGTCAGTTTGAGATCGTGAGCGACGAAGACGGTTTTCGGGCTTTACAGCATGAATGGGACGATCTCTGGTCGGCCGCGAACGGTCAGCATGGCCAGTCGTTCAGCGTGTGCTGGCTGGCCTGGCAACATGTCGCCAAGCCACGTGGCCGACGCCTTTGCTGCATCGTGCATCGCGAGAACGGGCAACTTGCAATGGTCTGGCCGCTCGTGACGTACCGGCGGCTCCTATGGACTTATCTCTGTCCCCTGAGCCCCGAAGCCGGTGATTACACAAGGGTGCTCGTCACCGATAGCCCCGCCTCCCCGGCTCTGATCGCCGGCGCGTGGCAAACAGCGCTGAAGCGTTGCGGCGCCGACTTCATCAAGCTGCCGTATGTAGATGAAGGCTCCGAACTGCATGCGCTCGCCTCGCGCGAACGCCATGTGATGATCGCTGCGCGCACCGTCGCCGCGTTTGCGAAGCTCCGCGACGAGACCGAATGGGACGCGTTTTGCAAGACACTGGGCACGATGAGCGGGAAAAAACCCGGTGCGCTCGAACGCCGCTTGTCGAAGGAAGGTGAGCTTGCAGTGCGCCTGACAGAGTCCGGCGACACCAGCGAGAACGCGGCTCTAGTCGACTGGATTCTGGCGCGCAAACGCGCGTGGGGCGATCGGGTCGGCAAACGAGGCCAGTGGCTCGACTCATCGCACTATCGTGACTTCCTCGTCAGCCTCGTCTGCCCGGCGAACGGGCGCGCCATGGCCCGTCTGTTCGTGATCACGCTGGATGGCGCACCCATCGCGGCCACGGTGGTAGGCGTGGGCGCGACTTGCGTCGACGGACTGATTGCCAGTTTCGACGCCCGGTTTGCCAAGTTCGGTCCAGGTTCAATCGTCATTGAACACGTGGTCAAATGGGCATTCGATCAGCGCCTGAACGTAGATTTCGGCGTAGGTGCCGAACGCTTCAAAGCCTATTGGAGCCGCAACAACGTTACCGGGGCGTGGAGCGCGCAGATCGCCAGTTCGCGCTGGGGCGTGCTCGCGTATCGCAGCAAGAAAACCGTGCGGGCGATTGCCCGGCCGGTGGCTCGATTAAGCGAATTGTTAACGGGACGAAAACAGAACCCGTCAACCTTCGTGCCCAGCGATCCCGGCGGCAAGCGCTCGCTCGATTTCCCGATGAATCCGTCCTGACGGGTCGAGTCATTAAAGCTTCCTTCTTGCGTGCATCAGCGCTGCAAAACGCACAACGTCAAAAAATAAGGGAATAATTTGCCGCGTCGGTTCGTTTAATTCATGAGCGCCGAACATCGCGCCAGCGGTTGGTACGCGCTCGTCCAACATTCATGGGGAAACAAATGAACTTCAAACGCATTGCATCGATGTTGCTGGCTGTCCTGACCGTCTCGCTCGCAGTCTCCCTTGCCGGATGCCAAACCGACGGCGCCGCCTCAGGGTCGAGTTCGGGTGGGAGTTCCAGTAGCGGCGGGTATTGACTGGTGCTGACGGGTTTAAGCCTATTGAAAGCATCGCGTCGATGAACGTGTTCCGGACGCAGGGACCGTGAGCGGCCCGCCTCGTCCCCCGGGAGTGCCGGAATCTGATTTCCAGCAGGCGCTGACAGCATTCAGGGCGATTGCGGGCCAGAGCGCCGTTCTCTCGGGAGACGGTGCGGCGCAGCCGTATCTGGATCCGTTCGCGCCCGGAGACGAGCACGCTTACGAAGCGTCGGCCGTTGTGCTGGTATCGAATGTCGAGCAGCTTCGTGCCGTGCTCGGCGTGGCGAATCGGTATGGCGTACCGCTGTGGAGCGTATCGACCGGACGCAACTTCGCTTACGGCGGCGCAGCGCCCCGGCTTAAAGGCTGCGTCGTGCTGGACTTGCAGCGCATGAACCGCATCATCGAGATCAATGAGACGCTGGGTTATGCGCTGGTCGAACCGGGTGTCAGCTACTACGATCTTTATCAGGCACTTCAAGCGCGAGGCATCGGGCTGTGGCTCGATCCACCGGCTGCAGGCTGGGGCAGCGTGGTCGGCAATACACTGGAACGCGGCTTTGGCACGACCCCATACGGGGATCACGCAGCCATGCAGTGCGGAATGGAAGTGATGCTGGCAAACGGTGAGGTGGTACGCACCGGCATGGGCGCAATGAACGGCAATCAGGACTGGCAGGTATTCAAGGCGGGTTTCGGTCCTTCCTACGACGCCATGTTCATGCAGTCGAATTTTGGCATTGCAACCAAGCTCGGCATCTGGTTGATGCCGAAGCCCGAAGGCTACATGCTGTGCACGTATAAGTTCCGGCACGACACCGATCTTGAGCGCATTGTCGAGACGCTGCGTCCCTTGAAACTCGACGACACGATGCAAAGCAACGCGGTCATCGAAAGCGCGGTGCGGTGGGCTGCTGGTGTATCGGTACGCAAGCAATGGTACGAGGGCCCCGGTGCAATACCTGATTCGGCTATAGAGACCATGACCCGCAAGCTCGGCATAGGCCGCTGGAATCTTCGCTTCTGCCTGTATGGTCCCGAAGCGCTGGTGAAGGCGCGTCGCGATGTGATACACCAGCGCTTCTCGTCCATCGCCGACGCCGAATTGATCGAGTCACCCTATACGCTTGCCAACGTAGAACCCAAAGGCGGCGGTGATCGCAGCCAGGTCGGCATTCCCAATCTCGACGCATTCAACTTGCTGAACTGGCGCGGCGGCTCGGGCGCGCACGTCGATTTCTCGCCCGTGTGTGCGCCGCTTGGCCGCGATGCAGTCAGGCAATATCGAATGATCAGGGATCGGGCAGCGCAGTATGGCTTCGATTACTACGGCGGTTTTACAGCCGGCCCGCGCAGCATGCATCATATTTTTGCGGCAATCTTTAATCGTGACGATCCGGCGCAAGCGCGCGACGCGGGCGAGCTGCTGAAGACGTTGATCAACGACTTCGGCGCGGCCGGTTATGGTCAATACAGGGCCCACCTCGCCTTCATGGATCTCGCTGCGTCCCAGTATGATTTCAACAATCATGCGTTGATGCGCATGAGCGAGAGCATCAAGGAAGCGCTCGATCCGAACGGCATTTTATCGCCAGGGAAACAAGGTATCTGGCCGAGGAAGATCAAGGAGCGCGACTGATGAAAACCGGCCGGCGTGAGTTTGTGGCGACCGCTTCGCTCGCAACCGCATGCCTGCGCGTGTCATGGCCCGCGCAGACCATGCTGCGGTCTTCCACGCTATCTGCAACGCTATCAAGCGAGCAAAGAGCGCTTGGCCACACGCTCACTATTGTCTTCGACGAACACCTGGCGGACAGCCGCGCTTTTGCTGTCAGATCGCGCACGACGGGCGCACGCATTGTGCCGCTAGGAAACGACATCGGCGTTCTTTGGTTCAAGCGTTTGATGCCACTGGCCAGTTCACCTGGGAACACGATCGCGGGACTGACAACACACGCCAACGCGTTCTTGCTGACCCGCTTCGCCCAAGGTATCGGCTTGCAAGCTGCTCAACGCATAACCGGGAAGCATGCGGGGTCCGATACGCTAGTCATGTGGCAACTGGATGCTAACGGCGCCCGGAATTGCTCCTGATTGCAGCCATGGTTCTGCGGTCCCTTGACCGATTCAGCGCGACCAGCCGGACCCAATGCGACACAACCGCGCAATCGGTAAGAAAGAGTGTACGCACCCATCATGGCATGTAAAAGCTCGCCCGCTCTGCGTTAAAGAAACATGACCATAACGGCCTTTCCAGCCCCATTGCGGTGCCGTTTTATGTGTGCTGACGCACGCCGCTTCAGAAGCATGCTTATGGTAGTGATGTAGCGCACACATCTGAAGGTTTTCTCGTTGGTCCCCGTAATCGGCGTCGATACACTTTGGTTAGATCGTAAAACCGGGGAAGGCAATGCAACCAATGACGGGCTTCGTGCTGTATGGCATCTGCGCAGCAATAGTTGCCGCGATCGCAGGCAAGAAGGGACTGAGCTGGAGTGCGTATCTCCTTGTGATGCTGCCCTTGGGGCCAGCGGTCGCGATCATTCTGCCGCTCTTCACTCAGGGCTCGGCAAACAGCCTCATGACCACAGCACTCGTTTTTTGCGTGCCGCTTGCAGCACTGCTGGTAGCGTTGTTCAGCAAGGGACCGGCGACGCTAACGTCAGGCACCGAATCACGCGAGCAGAAAGGCGCTTGAGCACCGCAGGCGTTCACCTTCAAACCAACGCACATCCATTCATACGCCGGCAACACGCCGGTTACCCGCATATC
>NZ_JAQGMM010000120.1 GCF_028292365.1 Caballeronia sp. | reverse complement strand
ACTTGCTGGTCGCCCTCGACATCGGGACGTCGAAGGTGGTGGCTATCGTCGCCGAATTGAAAGGCGAAGGCCACTACGAGGTGATCGGGCTCGGCCAGAGCGACTCGAAGGGATTGAAGAAGGGCGTTGTCGTCAACATCGAGGCGACCGTCCAGTCAATTCAGCGCGCGCTCGAAGAAGCCGAACTGATGGCCGATTGCAAGATCACGAATGTATTCACCGGCATCGCCGGCAGCCACATTCGCAGCTTCAATTCGAGCGGAATGGTAGCCATCAAGGACAAGGAAGTCACGCAGACCGATGTGGCGCGCGTGATCGAAACGGCCAAGGCGATCAACATCCCGACCGATCAGCAGGTGCTGCATATCCTGACCCAGGAATTCATCATCGACGGGCAGGAAGATGTGCGCGAGCCGATCGGCATGAGCGGCATCCGGCTGGAAGTGAAGGTGCACATCGTGACGGGCGCGGTGAGCGCGGCGCAGAACATCGTGAAGTGCGTGCGTCGCTGCGGGCTGGAAGTGAACGACTTGATCTTGCAGCCGCTGGCTTCGTCGCTGGCCGTGTTGACGGAAGACGAGAAGGAACTCGGCGTCGTGCTGGTGGATATCGGTGGCGGCACGACGGATATCGCGATCTTCAGCGAAGGCGCGATCCGTCATACAGCGGTGATTCCTATCGCCGGGGATCAAATCACGAGCGACGTGGCCATGGCGCTGCGCACACCCACGCCCGATGCCGAAGATATCAAGGTGAGCTACGGGATCGCGAAGCAGGCGCTGGCTGATCCGGACGAAATGATCGAAGTGCCAGGACTTGGCGAGCGCGGTCCGCGCACGCTGTCGCGGCAGGCGCTGGCGGCTGTGGTCGAGCCGCGCGTTGAAGAACTGTTTTCGCTCGTGCAGCAGGTCGTGCGCGAGTCGGGCTACGAAGAATTGCTGAGCAGTGGCGTGGTGCTGACCGGTGGTGCATCGATGATGCCCGGCATGGTCGAACTCGGCGAAGACATCTTCCTGAAGCCGGTGCGTATCGGCGTGCCCGAATATGCGGGCGGTCTGGCAGATGTCGTTCGCAATCCGCGTTATTCCACCGCGATGGGTTTGCTCGTCGAAGGCCGTTCGCAACGCATGCGCGGCCGCAAGGTCGCCGTGCAGTCCGGATCGATGGGACAGGTTTTGGGACGCATGAAAGATTGGTTCCTGGGAAATTTCTGAACACTAAGAATTCGCGCTGGTGCCGGCGGCTGGCGCGCGACAAGAGGTTGCCCGATCTCTTGCCGAATAACGCCGATTTTCATTCTTGACGGAGGCAATATGGATTTCGAAATGCTGGAAACGGAAACCAACGGAACGATCATCAAGGTCGTTGGTGTTGGTGGTGCAGGCGGTAATGCAGTACAGCACATGATCAACCGCGGGGTCCAGGGCGTGGACTTCATCGTGATGAATACGGATGCGCAAGCGCTCGCGCGTTCGCGTGCCACTCAGGTGATCCAGTTGGGCAACACGGGTCTGGGAGCAGGCGCCAAGCCGGACATGGGCAAGGCCGCAGCGGAAGATGCGCGTGAGCGTATTGCCGATGCATTGCGCGGCGCGCACATGGTGTTCATCACCGCAGGCATGGGTGGCGGCACGGGTACGGGTGCAGCACCGGTTGTCGCTCAGATCGCTAAGGAAATGGGCATCTTGACGGTGGGCGTAGTCAGCAAGCCGTTCGAGTTTGAAGGCGGCCGCCGCATGCGCGTGGCTGAAGCGGGATCGCAGCAACTGGAGGATCACGTCGACTCGCTGATCGTCGTTCTGAACGACAAGCTGTTCGAGGTGATGGGCGATGACGCGGAAATGGACAAGTGCTTCCAGTGCGCTGACGACGTATTGAACAACGCTGTTGCCGGCATTGCGGAAATCATCAACGTCGACGGGCTGGTCAACGTCGACTTCGAAGACGTGAAGACGGTGATGGGCGAGCAAGGCAAGGCAATGATGGGCACGGCGACTGTTGCCGGTGTCGATCGTGCGCGTCTGGCTGCTGAACAAGCGGTCGCAAGCCCGCTGCTGGAAGGCGTGGACTTGTCGGGCGCGCGTGGCGTGCTGGTGAACATTACGTCGAGCCGTTCGCTGCGCTTGTCGGAAACGCGTGAAGTGATGAACACGATCAAGTCGTACGCAGCAGAAGACGCGACTGTGATCTTCGGCGCGGTGTATGACGACGCAATGGGCGATGCATTGCGCGTGACGGTGGTGGCAACGGGTCTCGGCCGTGCAGCGAAGAAGCAACAAGCTGCACCGATGACCTTGCTGCGTACCGGCACGGACAATGCGCCGATCGCGCACGCACAGCACAGCTACGCGCCGCAGCAATCGAACGGCACGGATTACGGCGCGCTGGACACGCCGGCTGTGTGGCGTTCGTCGCGTGAAACGGCGGCTTCGCACGTGCAAGCGCTGCAGGAAAAGGGCGTGGACACGTACGACATTCCGGCGTTCTTGCGCAAGCAAGCCGACTGATACTTTTGCCGGGGCGGCTGGTTTTTGTATTAAGTGCCCATAGGTAAAAGCGTCAGGCAAAGGTCGTGCTGTCTCAGGTTTCAGGCCGCGTCTTCTGGACGCTGGACTGTGGCTGAGTGACCGCCTCGATTGGGTTCATCATCGTCTATATTGGGATGAGATCGAACTGGGAGAGCGGGCGTGGCGCGACGACGTTGAATGCGTGACGTGTGATGAATCAAGCAGTAAATCGCTGGCGTGACCAGCACTGACTCAGTGAAAGGCCGATCCATGATCAAGACTGGTGAAACGCTGCCCGACGAACGCCTTTTCGAATTTATCGATGTGGCGACAGAGGGTTGCGCCGTGGGACCGAATGGTTTCTCGGTGCGCGAGCGGACGGCGGGCAAGCGCGTGGTGATCTTCGGATTGCCGGGCGCGTTCACGCCCACCTGTTCCGCCAGGCACGTGCCAGGTTTTATCGACAATGCAGAGAAGCTCGCTGCGGCGGGTATTGATGAAATCTGGTGTGTCTCCGTCAACGACGCGTTCGTGATGAACGCGTGGGGACGCGATCTTCAAACCTCGGGCAAGGTGAAGATGATTGCCGACGGCAGCGCACGTTTTACCCGAGCACTCGGCCTCGAGCAGGATTTGTCGGAGCGTGGCATGGGAATTCGCTCCCAGCGCTACGCCATGGTGGTCGATGACAGCGTGGTCAAGACGCTGAATGTCGAAGCACCCGGCAAGTTTGAAGTCAGCAGCGCTGAGAGCGTACTGGCGACGTTGAGTTGATGTTTGAAGCGATGTTGAGCTGAAGTCGCGCTCATTTCAGGGCGGAGATCGGTCCGAATAGCGGACCGAAGCGCGGGCGTCGTGTTGCATTCGTGCCACATAAAATGACGTCCAGGCCGTCTCTTGAAATACGCCGCAACAAAGTCTTAACAAAGCCGTAACGCGGTGCCGATGTCCGGGAATGCCTCCATTCCGGCCATCGGCCCAACCCTCTTGGTATTCGCGTCGCAGAGCATCTGGTGTGCCGAAATTACCCGGTAACTTGGAGAAACAAGTTGCAAGGCTCCTCCCGGGACGACGCGAAGCGATTAGAGTATACTCCGCGCTATTGAATACAAATTTACGATTGATTCTCTCAATCGAGAGTCACAATCGAAGCGAAAAAAATCATGTTGAAGCAGCGAACCATTAAAACCATCGTCAAAACCGTCGGGATCGGCCTGCATTCGGGCCGCAAGGTGGATTTGACGCTTCGGCCCGCGCCGGCCAATACCGGTATTGTTTTTGCGCGTATCGACCTGCCCGTGGCAGTGGACATTCCCGTGTCCGCCATGGCTATTGGCGACACGCGTCTCGCTTCGGTGTTGCAGAAAGACGGCGCGCGCGTGTCGACTATCGAGCACTTGATGTCGGCATGCGCGGGACTGGGTATCGACAATCTGTATGTCGATGTCACGGCTGAAGAAATTCCGATTATGGATGGCAGCGCTGCTTCGTTCGTGTTTCTGATTCAATCGGCGGGTATTGAAGAGCAGAACGCGGCAAAGAAATTTATCAAGGTGACGAAGCCGGTTGAAATCCGCGACGGCGATAAATTCGCGCGTCTCGATCCGTATTTCGGCTTCAAACTTAAGTTCACCATTGATTTCCGCCATCCGGCTGTTGATAAAACCGGTCAGGCGCTTGAAGTGGATTTCGCGAATACATCCTATGTTCGGGATATTGCCCGGGCACGAACGTTCGGTTTTGCACACGAAGTCGAAATGATGCGCGAACTCGGTTTGGCGCGGGGCGGCAGTATGGATAACGCCATCGTGCTCGACGAATACCGGATTCTGAATAACGACGGTTTGCGTTATGAAGACGAGTTTGTGAAGCACAAGATGCTGGACGCAATCGGCGACTTGTATGTGATCGGTCATCCGTTGCTGGCGTCGTATGCGGCATATAAAGGCGGCCACGCCTTGAATAACATGTTACTGCGTGAATTACTGGCGCACGAAGACGCGTATGAAATCGTCACGTTCGAAGATAAACAAGCGGCACCGCGCGGTTTCGCTTTCGACACCCAGACGGCGTTTGCGTAAAGTATTTAGTAAGTTATTTAATAAGCAAGAATGAAAATGAGCGGCTGCTTTCGAGCACCGCTCATTTTTTTTGTGTTTTCGCGTGATGACGCGCAGCCATTTTAGCGAGCGCTTCCTGAAGCGGCGACGGCTCCAGGGTTTCGGCGAGCGTTTGCAGCGCGTCGGCCCCGGCGGCGGACATCAGCGCTTGTTTGGGCGGCACCACCTCTTTCATCGCTTGCGGCCGGACGCGAATTTTCAGCGCATTGACCGCCCAGCCGCGCTGCTGCAAATCGACCAGTAGACGCGGTTCGATGTGCCGGAGGCGCGCAGCGAGTGCGTTATGGCCAGCGAAAAGGGCCAGTACACCATCTTTAATGAAACCCGGTTCCACATTGGAACCGAGATAATCGGGCAGGAGCGCCGCCAGATCGCGTTGCAACGCCGTTACCTGCTCGACACCGGCGCGCAGCGCGAGAAACTCGCTGGTGCGGCCGAGCACTTCCGTCAGCGCTTGCGGCTTGCGGGGATCGAAGCGTGGCGGGGGCCTTGAATTCGGCGGAAATCGGCTCATTTTTCAATCTGTGGGGCTAGCGGCGATGCGCTGATTGTAACGCTGCGCACCGTGCGACATGGCGGCGCGCTTGCCGCTTTGAAAGGCTCCGGCGTGCCGCCTGGCCGATGTACGACAAACGATGTGCACGCAAGCTCTATCGGGGGCGCGTGCTAAAATCCCCGATTCGATTTCACCCATGGACTTAAGCCGCCGAGGTTCCCCGAACTGGGACGCAGCCAGCGCGCTCTAAGCCGATACCGCGACGCAGACACTGATCCGATGACCACCGGTTTCCTCCAAAAGTTTTTTGGCAGTCGCAACCAGCGCCTAGTCAAGCAGTACCAAAAGACCGTTGCGGCGATCAATGCTTTCGAGCCGACGATCGAGCAGTACACGGACAAGCAACTGCGCGCGAAGACCGACGAGTTCCGGCAGCGCGTGGCGAGCGGCGAGTCCCTCGACCGGTTGCTGCCCGAAGCGTTCGCCGTGTGCCGCGAGGCCAGCAAACGCGTGCTGAAGATGCGTCACTTCGACGTCCAGCTGATCGGGGGCATGGTGCTGCACTACGGCAAGATCGCGGAAATGCGGACGGGCGAGGGCAAGACGCTCGTCGCCACGCTGGCCGCGTATCTGAACGCGTTGTCCGGGCGCGGCGTGCACGTGGTCACGGTGAACGATTACCTCGCGCAACGAGATGCCGAGTGGATGGGCAAGCTCTACAACTTCCTCGGGTTGTCGTGGGGCATCAACCTGTCGCAGATGGAACACGCGCAGAAGCAGGAAGCGTATGCCGCGGACATCACGTACGGCACGAACAACGAGTTCGGCTTCGACTACCTGCGTGACAACATGGTCTACGAGACCCACGCGCGCGTGCAGCGTCCGCTGAATTTCGCGGTGGTCGACGAAGTGGACTCGATTCTTATCGACGAAGCGCGTACGCCGCTCATCATTTCCGGCCAGGCTGAAGATCACACCGAACTCTACGTGCGCATGAACGCGCTGCCGCCGCTGCTCGAACAGCAGATCGGCGAAGAGAAGGCGGACGGCACGGGCGTCGAGAAAGTGGGCGACTATACGCTCGACGAAAAAGCACGGCAGGTTTTCCTCACCGAACAAGGTCACGAAAAGGCCGAGCGTCTGCTGGCCGAATGGGGTCTGATCGGTGAGGGCGAAAGCCTTTACGCGGCGCAAAACATCACGCTAATGCACCACGTGTACGCCGCGTTGCGCGCGCACACGCTGTTTTTCCGCGACCAGCATTACGTGGTTCAGGGCAACGAAGTTGTGATCGTCGACGAGTTCACCGGCCGCATGATGACCGGGCGACGCTGGTCGGACGGCCTGCATCAGGCCGTGGAAGCCAAGGAACACGTCAAGATCCAGAACGAGAACCAGACGCTTGCGTCCATCACGTTCCAGAACTTCTTCCGCATGTATTCGAAGCTGTCCGGCATGACCGGTACGGCGGATACCGAAGCGTACGAATTCAACGAGATCTACGGTCTGGAAACGGTCGTGATTCCGACGAACCGGCCGCCAAAGCGGATCGACAAGCAGGATCAGATCTACAAGACGGCGAAGGAACGCTACGACGCCGTGACGCGCGATATCCGCGAATGTGTCGAGCGTGGGCAGCCGGTGCTGGTCGGTACGACGTCCATCGAGGCGTCGGAGTTGCTGTCCGGCCTGCTCACGCAAGCGG
>NZ_JAQGMM010000089.1 GCF_028292365.1 Caballeronia sp. | reverse complement strand
GGAGACGACCATGAACCGTTCACAAGCCACGATCGCCGATGCGCGCGAACTCCAGACTCAGCTTTGTGCCTACAACAGCGCCTTCGAAGAACTTGACCTGATGTTCCGCTGGGACGTCGAAACGCTTCAGTCGCTGGCGCACGCTGCGAGCGATCAGGCGCGCATCGCACAGTACATCGAAGCGCATTGCCCCCACCTGCTCAAGGCGTACAGCGCGGAATTCCTGTGCCAGGCCATCGTGGACAGGAAGAACGCGTATTACGAGGCATGCCGCGCCACAACCATCGCCCGGGCCGACGACACCCGCGGTGCACGGATGTGGCGGCCGGAGTGCGACAGTCCGCACGCACAAGCCGCTTGAGGCTTGACGCATAGAATCGTTCGGACCTGAGGTCATGCCTCAGGCACCGGGCATCGGCTTCTAAGCAACTACCAAGCTCTCGAAGGGGGCGGGTTAATCACCCGCCCCCTTCTCACATCCAGCTCATTGCGCCAACGACACCCACACGCTCTTCGGCTCCGTGAAGTTCTCGATCGCCACGTCCCCATGCTCGCGGCCAAAGCCCGAATCACCCGAGCCGCCCCAGGGCAACCGCACATCTGTATAGCCGTATGTATTCACCCAGACCGTGCCCGCCCTGAGCGCTGACGCCATCCGGTGCACCCGGCCAATATCTGCACTCCATACGCCCGCCGCGAGGCTGTACAGCGTCCCGTTGGCAATCCGCACGGCGTCTGCTTCATCATCGAAGGGAATCACGCTGACCACCGGGCCGAAGATCTCTTCCTGCGAGATGCGCATCTCGTGCTCGACATTGGCAAACACCGTCGGCTCAATAAAATAGCCGCGCTCGCCCCATCGCCTTCCACCCGACACGACCGACGCGCCTTCATTTTTCCCAATGTCCACGTAGTCGAGCACCGACTGCATCTGCTTCGCGGAAATGAGCGGTCCCATCGACGTCTCTTTCTGCGATGGATCACCCAGCGTGATCGACTTCGCACGCTGCGCCAGACGTTCGACGATCTCGTCATACACCGATCGCTGGACCAGCACCCGCGAGCCCGCCGAGCACACCTGCCCCGCGTTGAAAAAGATCCCCGACGCAGCCGCGCGTGCAGCCTGATCGAGGTTGGCATCGGCGAAAATGACGTTGGCGGACTTGCCGCCCAGTTCAAGCGTGACTCGCTTGAAGTTGACCGCCGCGCCCTGCAGGATTCCGCGCCCGACCGATGGCGAACCAGTGAACGTGACCTTGTCCACACCGGGATGCGCGACTAGCGCGTCGCCCACCACCGAGCCCTTGCCGGTCACAATATTAAGTACGCCCGGCGGCACGCCTGCTTCCAGTGCAAGGCGTCCGAGCATCAACGCCGATAACGGCGTCAGCTCCGCAGGCTTGACGACCAGCGTGCAGCCGCAAGCAAGCGCGGGCGCGATCTTCCACATGCCGATCATCAACGGGAAATTCCACGGCACGATAGCCGCGACCACGCCGACCGGCTCGCGCACGGTGTAAGTCAGCGCGTCCGGGCGCGTGGGCACCACTTGTCCGTTGATCTTGTCGCACCAGCCCGCGTAATACGCGAGGGTGTCGATAGCGGCCGGTACATCCTGGCGCCGCACGCCGGAAATCGGCTTGCCGGCGTCGAGACTTTCCACCGCGGCAATTTCATCTTGATGCGTACGCATCAATTCTGCAAAGCGCATCAGGATCCGGCCGCGCTCGGATGCCCTGATTGCATTCCACGGTTTCAACGCGGCGCGTGCCGCTTGCACCGCACGGTCGACATCAGCCGCCGTACCCTGCGCAACGCTCGCTATCTGCGTCTCAGTCGATGGATCGATAATGTTGGAATACGCGCCGCCACCGGGCGCCACTGCTTCGCCACCAATCAGCAGCTCGTAACGTTTCACGTCCGCTTGGGCGTTCATTGTTGTCTCCTTGTACCGTAGTGCGATCCGGCGCGTAGTCCCTGTGTTCGGATCACGCGCCGGATTTTGCTTCGAGTTCAGCGAGGCGCTTGCGGAGGTTCCGCTCTTCGGTGAAGCGGCTCGTTTCATCGCGTATGACGGCTACGATGCCGGTCACGCTCTTTTCCGGTCCCGCTGAATGCAGCAACGCGACCGTGAATGCAATCGACAAAGACCTGCCATCCTTGTGCACAGCCGGTACGCGCAGCACGTCGTGTCCGTAGCGGGTCTCACCGGTCGCCATGGTTTTTTCATAGCCGCTCCAGTGACGCCCTCGCAGGCGTTCGGGAATGATGAGGTCCAGCGAATTGCCCAGCGCTTCTTCAGGCGTAAACCCGAACATGCGCTCTGCAGCGGGGTTCCATAAAGTGATTGCGCCATTGGCGTCGGAGATCACAACCGCGTCGCCGATAACGCCGACCAGTTGCTCGAAATCAATGGGGGATTTTGTATGCGCGGCGCTATTCATGATTGAAATGGCCTTTCTATTTCAGGTAGCGATTCTGGCCGCGCCGTGGGTCCATCAAGGCAATCCACGGCGCCGCACGTTCGCGTTTAAACGGCTTGTTGCTGATGCAGGTTGGCGATTTGCGCGCTGGTATAACCGAGACTCTCGAGCACTTCGTCAGTATGCTCGCCCAGTAACGGCGATCCCGTGATCTCCGGTTTCATATCCGAGAACTTGATCGGGCTGCCGACCGTGAGGTACGAACCGCGTTCCTTATGCTGCACTTCCGCAATCGTACCGCTTTCACGCAACGACGGATCGTTGGCCAGCTCTTTCATCGTCAGCACGGGCGCGCACGGAATATCGAACTTGCGCAGGATGTCCACCGCCTCGAACTTGGTTTTATCGGCGAGCCATTCTTCGATCGTCTTGAAGATGTCGAAGATATGCGGCTGACGCGCCGTCGCCGTGTTGTAGTTCGCGTCTTCGATCCACTCGGGTTTGCCAATCGCGCGGCAAATCGGCGCCCACGCGTGCCCCTGGATCGTGAAGTAGATGTACGAGTTCGGATCGGTTTCCCAGCCCTTGCATTTCAGCACCCAGCCCGGCTGACCGCCGCCGCCGGCATTGCCGCCGCGCGGAACGACATCGCTGAATTCGCCGTGCGGGTATTGCGGATACTCCTCCAGGTAGCCCAGCCGGTCCAGGCGCTGCTGGTCACGCAACTTCACGCGGCACAGGTTAAGCACGCTGTCCTGCATGGATACCGCGACCTTCTGCCCCTTGCCCGTCTTGTCGCGTCCAATCAGTGCAGTCAGGATGCCGATGGCCAGATGCATACCCGTGTTGCTGTCGCCCAGCGCGGCTGCGCTGATGGTCGGCGGGCCGTCCCAGAAGCCCGTAGTCGATGCCGCGCCGCCCGCGCATTGCGCGACGTTTTCGTAGACCTTCAGGTCGTCATAGTGGTGACCGTCGCTGAAGCCTTTCACCGACGCCAGGATCATCTTCGGGTTCAGTTCCTTGATGTACTGCCATGGGAAACCCATCCGGTCGAGCGCGCCCGGACCGAAGTTTTCCACCATCACATCGGATTCCTTAATAAGCTTTTCCAGGACTTCCTTGCCTTCCGGCTTCTTCGTGTCGAGCGTGAGCGACTTCTTGTTGCTGTTGAGCATCGTGAAATACAGCGCATCGACGTCCGGGATATCGCGCAATTGCGTGCGGGTGACGTCGCCCGAACCCGGGCGTTCCACCTTGATCACATCGGCGCCAAACCACGCAAGCAATTGCGTGCAGGCGGGGCCTGCCTGCACGTGCGTGAAGTCGATAATCTTGATTCCCTCAAGTGGCTTGCTCATGGTTCCTGTCTCCTGACTCACTGGCTAAAGGTGGGTTACTCATGTTCTGGCTGCGGCATCGGCGGCGCGTCTGGGCAAAAGCTGCCGATGCCGGCGGTAACTCTGCGCAACTTCCAAGCGGACTACTTTTTCATCGCCGCGCTTTGCGGATTCAGATTCGTCAGGCGGCCGCTCTCGGTGCCGGCGGCTTCATCGATAACCGCATTGATGAGGGTTGGCTTGCCGGACGCAATGGCTTCCTGCAGTGCTTCCGTCAGCTCTTCCGGCGTCGTCGCGTGGCGGCCGATGCCGCCGAATGCCTCAATCATCTTGTCGTAGCGCGCGCCCTTGACGAACACGGTCGGGGCAACGTCCTTGCCGCCGGTCGGGTTCACGTCGGTGCCGCGATACACGCCGTTGTTGTTGAACACGATGGTGCAAACCGGCAGGTCGTAGCGGCAGATCGTTTCGAGTTCCATGCCGCTGAAGCCGAACGCGCTGTCGCCTTCAATGGCGACCACCGGCTTGCCGCTTGTGACCGCCGCGCCAATCGCGAAGCCCATGCCGATACCCATGATCCCCCACGTACCCGAATCGAAACGCTTGCGCGGCTCATACATATCGATGATGCTGCGGGCGTAGTCGAGGGTGTTCGCGCCTTCGTTGACCACGTTGATATCCGGGCGCGTCTTCAACACGTCACGGATCGCGCGCAGTGCGCTGTGGAAATTCATCGGCGACGGGTTCTTGGCGAGCGTCGCGGCCATCTTCTCCAGGTTCTTGTTCTTGCGCTCGGAGATTGCACCCGTCCATTCAGTGCTCGGCTTCGGGAAGCTGGCATCGATGCCATCGAGCAAGGCCGACACGCAGGAACCGATATCGCCAATCACTGGCGCAGCGATTGCCACGTTGCTGTCGATTTCCGTCGGCGAGATGTCAACCTGGATGAATTGCTTCGGAGCGGCGCCCCACGTCTTGCCCTTGCCGTGCGACAGCAGCCAGTTCAGGCGCGCGCCGATCAGCAGCACGACGTCCGCTTCCTGCAGCACGAACGAACGCGCGGCAGACGCCGATTGTTCGTGGGTATCGGGCAGCAATCCCTTGGCCATCGACATCGGCAGATAAGGAATGCCGCTCTTTTCCACCAGTTCGCGAATCTGTGCGTCGGCCTGGGCATAAGCTGCGCCCTTGCCGAGCAGGATCAGCGGACGCTTCGCGCCCTTCAGCACGTCGAGCGCGCGCTTGACCGAGTCAGGCGCCGGAAGCTGGCGCGGCGCCGCGTCGATCACGCGAACGAGCGACTCCTTGCCCTTAACGGCGTCGATAGTCTGCGACAGAAGTTTCGCCGGCAAGTCCAGGTAGACGCCGCCGGGACGACCCGACACGGCGGCACGGATCGCACGCGCAATGCCAATGCCGATATCTTCCGCGTGCAGCACGCGGTACGCGGCCTTCGCGTATGGCTTGGCGGCATTGAGCTGATCCATTTCCTCGTAGTCGCCCTGCTGCAAGTCGACGATCTCACGCTCGCTGGATCCGCTGATCAGGATCATGGGGAAACAATTGGTGGTCGCGTTGGCCAGCGCCGTCAGGCCGTTCAGGAAACCCGGCGCCGAAACGGTCATGCAGATGCCCGGCTTTTGCGTCATGTAGCCGGCGATAGCCGCCGCATTGCCCGCGTGCTGCTCGTGACGAAAACCGATAAACCGCATGCCTTCGGCTTGCGCGAGGCGCGCCAGGTCGGTAATGGGGATGCCGACCAGCCCGAAGATCGTGTTGAGGTCGTTCAGTTTCAGTGCATCAATGACCAGATGGAAACCGTCGGTGGTCGCCGGTGTCTCCTGCTTCGCTGTTTCGGCTGCAGTGGCGGTCTGCGGGTGGTTCAGTACTTCTGCCATAACGTCTCTCCTCCTTGGCTGGCGTTGTTTGGTTTGTGATATACAATATTCCACACACAGTATTAGTCAAGCGGATTTGTTTGTGGACTCGAGAGTGGTGCGGTGCGATTCGCTCTGAAACGCTGGCGCTACGGCAGATTTGTCGTTTTTTTTGCTGCGATGCGATGAGGGACGTTTAAGCGACTCGGGAGATTCGCGACTGGAAATTTGAGGCGAACGTGACTTGAGGCGGAGGTGTGCGGCGGGACGGTTTTGAAGCGCGCTGGAGATGGGTTTACCCGCGCCTTGAACCCGGTAGCTGCGGTTTGGTTTGCCAATCCGGATTAGATCAGCGGCGAGGTTTTTTGTTAGGACACGGCGAGATGAAGCGCGACTGGCTACTCAGAACAGACAGATCTGGAAAGCTGATTGCGACGGTTTTACCTTCCGCGAGTCGCCGTGCGGTTCGGCGCCGGAGCACGGCTTATGGCGTCTCTTCCCCGTCCTGACTGACATGAAATGTCGATCTTCCCGATCGTCACGCGTTCTACGACGTCCATTGGAAAACCAGATCGGCCCGCCCGCGCGTTGTATCGATCAGCGCCGCGTTCACTTCGTCGGTTCGCTGGACCCATTCGCGGGCGGCGTCTTCATCGCGGCCGAACTGTACGTGGCGCGCAATGAGCCGCTGCAGACGCAATTCGGGATCGACGTCGACATACCAGGCTTCGTCGAGCAAAGGGCGAACGGCCTTCCATTCGCCTTGCTGCAAGAGCAGATAGTTACCTTCCGTGATCACAAGCGGCACATCCGGCATGACCGGAATGGCTCCGGCAATGGGCTCCTCGATTTCCCGGCGAAACGTAGGGGCATAGATCATCTCGTCGTGGCGCTGCGCGCGCAGGCGCGCGAGCAGTGCGACGTAACCGGCGCTGTCGAATGTATCCTCGGCGCCCTTGCGGGACGCACGGCCAAGACGTTCGAGTTCGATATTCGCAAGATGAAACCCGTCCATCGGCACGACTACCGCGCGGCCCGGCAGTGCGTCCAGAATGGCCTGCGCCAGCGTTGATTTGCCCGCGCCCGGCGCACCCGCCAGCCCCAGGATACGACGTTGGCCACCCGCCACAAGCTGCTCCAGTCGTACGAGAAAACGGTCTTCGATCATCGGCACAATCCTGTTGTGGTTTTTTTAATTGGTGCTCTTTGCCTCGCCGATCTTCACGCGGTTGGGGGGCTGCCGCGAAACGAAGACCAGACGCGAACACGGTCCCGCTAGCGTGCCATATCCACGTTCCGCTGAGCCGCTCGGCTAAACTTCTCGTTAATGGTGCGCCCTGGCTTTCGCCGCGGCGTTGATGCCGCCAGCAATGAACGTCCGCGCATGAGTGGCCAGATCCATGCTGTCGTCCCACAAGTTCCGCCAGATCGCCAGCGCGTTCGACAACTGCTCGTTGACAACCGTAGACGAGAAGCTTTCGAACGTCACCACGCCCTCGTATCCAATCATGGATAGTGCATGAAAGAACTGCGCAAAATCAATAGTGCCCGATCCAAGGTAGCCCCGATTACTTTCGCCGATGTGGACATAACCCAAACGCTTGCCACATGCCAGCACAGGCTGCATAAAATCGGATTCCTCAATATTCATGTGATAGGTATCAAGGTGCACGACAACGTTGGGTGCATCGACTTCATCCAGCATGGCGAGCGCCTGGGACGCCGTATTGAGCAGGTTGCTTTCGTAGCGATTCACGACTTCGAGGCCGAGGGTGACGTCCTTTTTCAACGCGAAATCGGCAATCCGCTTGAGCGAGTCAACCGCGTTGCGCCGTCCCTGAGCGGTGAGCGGCGCCTGGTATTTCGCCATTGCACCGTACAGGATGCCGCCGAAGTACTTGCCGCCAAGTTCCGCCGTGATGCTGACGCCCTCTTCCAGCAACGCCAGGCCGCGGGCAACCGACTCGGGGTTATCGCTGGATACGTCGGCATCAAAGGTAAGGCCACGTGAGCACCCGATCTCCAGGCCATGCTCCTGGAGCAGGTCACGCGTAAGCGCCAAATCCATGACCTTGGGCCCGTGAAGCGACAGCTCGACCAGATCAAAACCTGCCGCCCTGGTCTGGCTGATGACCTTGCGGGTCGACTCCGGCGTCAGGTCGCCGGCCCAAACCAATGCATGAACACCGAGCTTATTCATTGAGTCACTCCTCCGGTAGCGGTCGCGCGTCTGCGGACCAAAGACTGAAAATAACCGCGTGCCCATGCCCAACGCAGGAACATCACAGCAAGTAAAAACACGCCCCACAAAGCCGTGGCAAGGTGCTGGTTGGCGCCGAGCAGGTTCAGGCCGGAGGCAATGACCTGCAGGATCACAAGTGCAATCACGACTGGCACGACGCGCCCGAAGCCGCCGAACGGATCCACGCGCCCAAGGAAACAGGCGAGCACAGCGATCAACAGGAATGCCTCGCCGTGCCCGACGCGCACCGAGTTGAAACTGGCCAGCATCACCACGCCGGCAACGCCGCACATCAGACCGGACAGCATGTAGATTCGGGTCACCGCACGCCGGGTGTCGATACCCGAATAGCGGGTTGCCTCACTATTGGAGCCGATCATGCGGGTCGCGAAGCCGAGCCGCGAGCGCGTCATGACGACATGCCAGAGAGCGGCACAGCCCGCGAAGATCCAAAGCGGAACGGGAACGCCGAGCATGATGCCGTTGCCGAGCTTCAACACGAAAGGTGGGAACCCGGAGATGTCGCCGCCATGAGTCAGGAATTCCCCTAGCCCGCGCAGGAAGATCATCATTGAAAGAGATACCAGGATGGGGCTTGCGCCCGTGTGCGCGATGATGGCTCCCATGATCCATCCCGCTGCGGCGCCTGTAGCGAGTGCAGCGCAGATTCCAAGCACGATCGTGCCAGCGCCCGCATCCGCGCCGCCGTGCGAATGCAGCACCCAGGCCATCGCGAGCCCGGCGATGTTCGCCGTGAAGGTGACGGCCAGGTTGAAGCCGCCAGAGATCAACGGCATCAGCATGGCCAGCGTAAAGAGCCCGAGTTCGGGCAACTGGAACGCCACGGAAACAAACGTGCCGGTGGTAAGGAACCGATCTGAGGCAAAGCTCATGGCCACGATCACAATGACCAGGAATCCTGATAGACCGACTACGTCGGCTTGCACGAGCGGAACACCGGAGCGATGTTGCGAGGATATTTTCATGACGGGACCTTTGCGCGTGATAGCGTGAACCGCGATCCGACCAGTTTCGCCAGACCGTCGCTCGACAAGGTGATGGCAATCAGAATAATCGCGCCGATGATCATCTTGAACGCGTAGGGCGAGATCCCAAGCAGATTCAAGCCGTTCGCGGTGATCGCCGTCAGAAGGACGCCAAGGATGGCGCCAAGGATCGTGCCGCGCCCGCCGCCCAGCCGCGCGCCGCCAAGTACCACCGCTGCCAGCACGTCGAGTTCGCGACCGTACAGCGCGTTGGGCACCACCTCTTGCACGTAGTGAGCCTGCATAAGCCCTGCTATACCGGCCATCATGCCCAGCCAGCCAAAGGCTACGTAATGCATCGCGCCAATATTGATGCCCACACGCCGGGCTGCTTCGGGGTTGTCGCCCATGGCGTAGAGTTGCCGGCCGGTAGTCGTGCGCCGGAGCAGGAACCAGGTCGCCGCAACCATGACCGCCATGACTGCGACCGGCAGCGCCAGCTCCGCGACGCCGCTAGAGGTCTTGAACGAGACCAGCGAGACGCGGTTCATCCACCAGTCCGGCAGGTCGTAGATGGACACGCCTCCCGTCAGGAACATCAACCCGCCGAAGAAAACGTTGAAGGTCGCGATGGTCACGACGATCGATACGATGCGGAAGTGGTAAATGATGGTGGCATTGATTGCGCCAAGCAGACAGCCGAACCCGGCAGCCACCAGAAAGCCTGATGCCCAGTCGCCACCGCCCAGCCGCATGACGGTCAGCGCGGTCAGGTACTGGACCACGGACGCGCCCACCGCGAACGAGATGTCGATCCCGCCGGCAATGAGCACGACCAGCAAACCGGCCGCGAAGATGATGTTGACCGCGCTTTGGTTAAGCAGGTCGAACAGGTTGGGCAGGGTGAGGAACGTCGAAGTTGTCGCGCCGAGCCCGATCACCATGGCGGCGATCACGAGAATCAGCAGGGCCTCGATCGAACCGATCCCCCATTTGCGCAGATCAGGCATGGACGTCTCGCTCGATTTGATCGATGGTCGTGGTTCCGGGCACGTACTCGGCGACCATGCGCCCGTTGCGCATGTGCAGAATACGGTCGGCGTTGAAATAGACCTCGGGGATCTCGTCGGAGATCAGCAGGATGGCCATGCCCTGCTCGGCGAGCTTATGGATGATGGCAAAGATGCCGGCTCTCGCGCCCACATCGACGCCTACCGTGGGCGAATCCAGGATCAGCAGTTTCGGATTGGTCGCCAGCCATTTGGCAAGCACGATGCGTTGCTGATTGCCTCCAGACAGTGTCGATACCGCATCGTCCGGCTTCCCTATCTTGACCGCCAGTTGTTGAATCCAATCGCGAATCAGGGCATCACGCTTGCCAGGAGCGATCAAACGGGTGGCGTCGAGTAAATCGTCCAGCACGGCGGCAACGGTGTTGTCGCCGATAGACTGCTGCTGCACCAGACCCAGTTGAAGACGGTCTTCCGAAACATACGCAATGCCTGCCCGGATCGCGTCGCGGTTAGAGCCAAGCGATAACTTCTTTCCATCCAGGCTGACCGCACCGGCGCCCGGCCGCGTCATGCCGAACAACGACAACGCCAGTTCTGTGCGCCCTGCTCCAAGGCGCCCTGTAACGCCCAGGATCTCGCCCTTCCTCACGCCGAAGGAGACGGCCTCGTATTCATTGCGCCGCGACAGGTCCTCGACCTTCAGCACGACGGGCGCAGCGGACAAGTCCGTGGTCCGCACCGCGTAGTCGAATGTGCGGCCGGTCATGAGTTCAGTGAGG
>NZ_JAQGMM010000081.1 GCF_028292365.1 Caballeronia sp. | reverse complement strand
GTGGTTGCGCATAAGCACGTGTTTCATTCGTCGAACGCGATGTGATGCCGGATGATGCTGCGAATCAGCGCGGCGTCCTCGGCGCTGACTTTGGCGTAGATTGCCGGGCCGGCGGCGCGTTCCGGGTCGCCGGAACGCAGCATCAGGTCGGCCCAGTCGAGCAGGCGCCGCGTCGAAAACGCGCTCGCCAGATCTTCGCGGGCGAACGCCGCGCGGCAATCGGCGGCAATGGCCGCGAGCGTTTGCGCCATCGGCCGCGTGAAACGCGCTTCCAGCGTGCGCATCAACACTTCCGCCTCTTCCTCAGGCGACAGGTAGTTCATCAGATACACGCGCCAGCGATCCAGGAATGCCTCGTTCATCAGGTTGGCGCCCTGATACAGATGCCGATACACGCTCATGGCGCCGACCGCGTTTGCGGTGGCGAACAGGCGGAAAGACGGGTGCGGCGCCACCAGTTCGTTGCCTTTTTCCTTCAGCAGCAAACGCCCGTGGGGTTCGAGCACGGCGGTGAGAACGGCGAGTATCGACGGTTCGGCGAAGTCGATTTCATCGACTACAAGCCACAGACCTTCGCGCAGGGCAGTCGGCAACACGCCGTCGACCCAGAGCGTTTCGCCGCCTTTCACGGTCCAGAAACCGACGAAATCGCCGATGGTCGTCTGGCCGTTCATATTCGCTCGCAGCACGCCGTGTTGCGTACGGGCCGCGACCTGCTCGATCAAGCTCGTCTTGCCCGCGCCGGTATGGCCGATCAGCAGCACGCGCCGGTTCTCCACGATGTCCTGGAGGATGTCGCCGAATCGCTCGGGAAAGAGATACGCGGGGTTCAGGCGCGGCACGAGCGGACCAGGCTGGCCCACAGGCATGTCCACCGGGCCGATGGTCATTGTTGCTTCGTTTGAAGCCGAAGCCGAATCCGCGGCTTGCGGCGTTTGCCGCATGGCGTGCCGAAGTTCTTTCAGAAAGCCGGTTCGTCCTTCTGCGGGCAGCGGTGCGAGCGCGGGATCGTCAGGTCGAAAAAACCCCTCCCGATGCCACTTTTGCAACTTCGACTTGAGATTTTCCAGGTCAACGACTGTATCGATATTGGCCGGCCCGTCGCCGTAACCGTGTTCGATCCGGTACATCTGCGGCCGATCGGAGAGCGTCACTTGCCACCATTCGGCGGCCTGGCCCGTTGAACGCTCGTAGCGGCCAATGTGAGGATCGTCTTGCAACTTCAGTTCGGGCGCGTTCATTGGCTTACGGACAGGGCGGGTGGATGGGTGTGGCTGGATGTTCGAAACTTTACACGCTCGTGGGATGAGACTTGGCGTGACGACGTGGTTTCACGTTCGCTGGAATGAAATATTTAGGGCGAACAGCGCTGGAATGCCGGCTCAAAATATAGATGATGTATTGGTTCAAAAATACTTCATAAGCAATTGAAATATAATTAAATTTGTCGCGTAAACCATTGATCTCGAAGTTTTCTCAAGGAAGTCATGCAAGTAGTTGATTTTTAATGAAAAAACGGGGTCTGCGAACAACACTTCCTAAAGTGCTTTCTAGAAAATTCCCCATGGTCCTGCTTAACTATAGAAAAACCATATAAGCATTTGATTTCATGGGAAAAATTCAAAAAATATATATTTAAGGTTTGATATCGATCGTAACTACATGATTTAAAATAATTAAACGAAAAATTAACGAAATTCTCGTCATTCCGAAACCTCGAAATCGGTTGAACTACCGCCCGTACCACCTAGACCCTTCAACACCCGTTGTCACGCCTTCCTTCCCACAATGGCAAAATACCCGCTCCACCCACCAGGAGCCACAATGAGCACCCCGATCCAGCACGATTTCCGTTCCGATACCGTCACGCGACCCAGCCCGGCCATGCGCGCCGCGATGGCATCGGCGGAGGTCGGTGACGACGTCTTCCGCGACGACCCCACCGTGACGCAACTGGAAGCCGTGATGGCCGAGCGCTTTGGCAAGGAAGCGGCTGTATTCCTGACGTCGGGCACGCAATCGAATCTGGTCGCGCTGATGGCGCATTGCGAGCGTGGCGACGAATACATCGTCGGGCAGCAGGCGCATTGCTATCGCTGGGAAGCGGGCGGCGCGGCGGTGCTGGGAAGCATCCAGCCGCAACCGCTGAACAATCAGGCGGACGGTTCGCTGGTGCTGGCGGAAATCGAAGACTCGATCAAGCCCGACGATTCGCATTACGCGCGCACGCGACTGCTGGCGCTCGAGAACACGATCGGCGGGAAGGTTTTGTCGCTGGAGTACATGGAAGCGGCGACGGCGCTGGCGCGTCGGCACGGTCTTGCCACGCATCTGGACGGTGCCCGGATCTTCAATGCCGCAACGGCGTTGAACACACCCGTTGCCACGCTGACGCGCTCCTTCGATACGGTGTCCGTGTGTTTATCGAAGGGATTGGGAGCGCCGGTTGGCTCGGTGCTGGTCGGCAGCGCGGCTTTGATCGCGAAGGCGCGGCGCACGCGCAAGATGGTGGGTGGCGGTTTGCGGCAGGTGGGCATTCTCGCCGCGGCCGGGCTTTACGCGCTGGAGCACAACGTGGCGCGTCTCGCCGATGACCACGCCAACGCGGCAACGCTGGCGAAAGGCCTGGCATCGTACGGACAATTGAAGGTGACGATGCCGGACACGAACATCGTGTTCGTGGAAGTGGACAGCGCGATTGCGGCTGACTTCAAAGAACATTTGGCGGCGCGCGGGATTGGCATTACGTCGGCGTATAGCGCGACGAAACAGCGCTGGGTGACGCATCTGGATGTGGACAGCTCGGCGGTGGAAAACGCACTGGCGGCGGTCCAGGCGTTTTTCTCAGAGCGGTAATTGCCACGCGCGCGTGCTCAATCTTCCTTAATGAAGTCGATGAACGCGCGCAACGGCGCGGGCATATGCGTGCGGCTCTGGTAATACAGAAACGGCCCGGAAAAACTCTCCCACCACTCGTGCAACACGGGCACGAGTGCGCCGCTTTGTATCGCCGGCCGCAAGAACTCGTCGAACGTATAGATCATGCCCAAGCCCGCGGTCGCGGCGCCCACTTCAAGCTCCATTACCGACGCCACCAGCGGCCCGTTCGGCGTGAAGCGAACCTGTTCGTCACCGCGTTCGAAGCGCCACGCCGCCAGCACGCCGCTTGCGAACCGATGCCCGATGCATGCGTGCTCCAGCAAGTCGCGAGGGTGCTCAGGCCATCCGTGCGCTGCAAAATAAGCCGGTGCGCCCGCCGCCACGAAATGCTGCTTGCGCGGGCCGATTGGGACAGCGATCATGTCGCGCTCCAGCCGTTCGTCGTAGCGGATGCCGGCATCGAAACCTGCTGCCAGCACGTCGATAAACGTATCGTTCGATACCACTTCCAGCGTGATTCCCGGATGCGCGGCGAGAAAACGCGCGACGATGGGCGGCAGCACGTGCATGGCCACGATAGTCGGCACGTTCAGGCGCAAGGTGCCGGTCGGACTGTCGCGGAAACTGTTGATTGCGTCGAGCGCCCCGGCAATCTCGCCGAGCGCCGGCCCTAGCCGTTCCAGCAAGCGCTGGCCGGCTTCCGTGACCGTGACGCTGCGGGTGGTGCGATTAAGCAAACGCACGCCGAGGCGCGCTTCAAGCCGACGAACCGCCTCGCTTAGCGCGGAGGCCGAGACGCCGCGCAAACGCGCTGCTTCCCTGAAACTGCGCACCTTGGTGATAGCAACAAAGGCGCTGAGATCGGAGAGATCGGGATCGTTCATTGTGCGTTTTTTCGTACAGCCCGTGCTGTGAAGGCCGGATTGTCGCACGACAAATCGCCTCGCATACTCTCTGCAACGCTCGCAATCACGCGACGCCAGATCCCAGGAGACTTGAGATGAACCATCGGCAACTTGGCGCGACCGGACCGCGCGTATCGGCACTTGGACTTGGCTGCATGGGCATGTCCGGCATGTACGGACCGTCCGACCGGAGCGAAAGCATCGCCACGATTCACGCCGCGCTCGACGCCGGCATCACGCTGCTCGATACCGGCGATTTCTACGGCAGCGGCCACAACGAAGCGTTGATCGGCGAAGCGCTGAAGGGTGCGAAAACCAAACGCGACGCCGCCATCATCAGCGTGAAATTCGGCGCGTTGCGCGATCCGGCTGGCGGTTGGGTCGGCTATGACGCGAGGCCGGCCGCGGTGAAGAACTTCCTGACGTATTCGATGCAACGCGTTGGGGTGGATTACATCGATATCTATCGGCCGGCGCGGCTCGATCCCAATGTGCCAATTGAAGACACCGTAGGCGCGATTGCCGAAATGGTGAAAGCAGGTTACGTGCGTCACGTCGGGCTGTCGGAGGTCGGCGCCGAGACGATCCGGCGCGCGGCGGCAGTGCACCCGATCGCGGATCTGCAGATCGAATACTCGTTGATTTCACGGGGTATCGAAGGCGATATTCTTTCGACGTGCCGCGAACTCGGCATTGGCGTGACCGCTTACGGCGTGTTGTCGCGAGGGCTGATCAGCGGCCATTGGCAGGCGACGCAAAATCTGGCCGGCAACGATTTCCGCGCGCATAGCCCCCGTTTTCAGGGCGAAAACGCTGAACGGAATCTGCAACTCGTCGAAGCGTTGCGGCGGATTGCGGAAGCAAAGGGCGTGTCGGTGGCGCAGATCGCGATTGCGTGGGTCGCGGCGCAAGGCGACGATATCGTGCCGCTGGTCGGCGCACGGCGGCGGGACCGGTTGACGGAAGCGCTGGGCGCACTGGATGTCGTGCTGACACCGGATGAACTCAGCGCAATCGAATACGCCGTGCCGAAGGGTGCTGCAGCCGGGGACCGTTACGCGGCCGCACAAATGGCCCATCTCGACAGTGAGACACGCCACGGATAACTGCTCGGATCAGGACCCAGGGCGTTGGCGCGATCCGATTGCAAGTTGGCGCGATCGGATTAGTGCCGCGGACAGGCTGCTCCTAGAATCCGGTGAACGCAGCACTTTTCGTTCACCGTTAAAGGAAGCACTCATGTCTTCAGTCTGGTTTATTACGGGCAGTTCCCGCGGTATCGGCTTTGAATTGGCGAAGGCCGTTCTGGCCGCCGGTCATCGTCTGGTCGCGACTGCGCGCCGTCCCGATGATCTCGCCGCGCTCGTTACGCAGTACGGCGAGCGGGTGCGCGCTGTCGCCCTCGACGTAACCGACCCGGCTTCCGCGCGGGCCGCCGTGCAGCAGGCCGTGGAGGCGTTCGGCCGCCTGGATGTCGTTGTCAACAACGCGGGTTATGGCAACATTGCGTCGATCGAGGAAGGTGACGACGCCGATTTCCGCGCGCAGATGGAAACCAATTTCTACGGCGTCGCCAACGTCACGCGCGCCGCGCTGCCGGTCCTGCGCACGCAGCGCAGCGGCCACATCATCCAGATTTCATCAATAGGCGGACGCGTCGGTTCGCCCGGCCTCGCCGCGTATCAATCGGCGAAATGGGCCGTGGAAGGGTTTTCCGAAGTGTTGTCGAAGGAAGTTGCACCGCTTGGGATCAAGGTGACGATCGTCGAGCCAGGCGGATTTCGCACGGATTGGGCCGGTTCGTCGATGACCATCCACACGCCGGGTCCCGACTACGCCGCGAGCATTGCGCCTTTGCTTGAATACCGCGCGTCGCATCGTCCAGTCGGCGATCCGGCGAAGGCGGCGCAAGCGATCCTCGGCATAGCGGGACTGGACGAACCGCCGCTGCGATTGCTGCTCGGCAGCGATGCGGTGCATATCGCGGGACAAGTGCATGAAGCGCGCGGCGCAATGGATGCGAAGTGGCGTCACGTCAGCCTCTCGACCGACGCCGGCGATGCCACCGAATGGCGCGGGTTGATCGATAAACTCGATATCGTGAAGCAGCCCGTCAGGAACTGAGAGGCTTATGAAAACCGATGGCGTTCCGGTCAGTCCCGCACTGTTCGCACGGCTTGAGACGCTGGGCGTGGATGTGCCGCGTACGTTGCGCGCGGCTGGCTTGCCCGTGCCGGCGATGGCGAATGCCGGGCCGGGCCGGTTGCGGCTGACGACGCAGAAATACTTCGCGCTGTGGGAGGCTATCGCGCAGGTGAGCGGGGATCCTGCCATCGGCTTGCGCATTGGTGCTGAAACCTCGCACGGGCAGCTTGATGTCATGTCGCTCGCGGCGCTGCATTCCGCCAATTTCGGCGAGGCGCTGGCGAAGCTTGCGCGTTACAAGCGGCTGAGTTGTCCGGAGGAAGTGGTGGTCACCGTGCAGCGTGACGAGGCGTCTGTGACGTTCCGCTGGTTACTTGCCGACGGTTTTGTCCCCGACCTGCTGACTGACGCAATGTTTGCGTCAGCGCTGGCCATGGCGCGGCGCGGATCGGGTGTCGCGGTCAAACCGCGTCGCGTGGAGCTGACGCGGCGCTCGGCCAACCGCGCGATGTTCGCGCGCCACTATGGCTGCGAGATCGTATTCGATGCCCCGAACGACGTGCTCGTATTCGATGCAGCAACGCTCGCGCTGCCTTTCGTGACACATAACGTTGATTTGCTTGCCGCTGTGCTGCCGCAACTCGACGCGGGACTGGCCGCGCTCGCCCACGAGCAGACGTTCGCCGATCAAGTCGATGAGGCGCTCGCACGGAGCATGCGAGGACAGCGGCCGAGCGTTGAAGCGCTGGCGCGTGAGCTGGCGATCAGCACACGCACGCTGCAACGCAAGCTTGCACTCGACGGAACAAGCTATCAGCAGCAGCTTGACCGCGTACGCAGCCGGATCGCGCGCCGCTTGCTGGGTAGTACGGATCTCGCGGCTGGCGAGATCGCTTGGTTTCTAGGCTTTGAAGAGGTCAACTCGTTTTCCAGGGCGTTTAATCAATGGGAAGGGATGACGCCTCAGCGGTGGAGAGGGAACGACGATGGAAGCCGCGACCGGTCGTTCTCGGAACCGGTTGTTTGATTTGGCATGCTGACTAGATTCATATTGGTCTTTTGGCAGCCGCCCGGCAATCGCGGGCTCGTGTTTCATCCGGTGCGTGATCACGTCAGTGTTCAATCATGGTGCGGACAATGTCGCAAAAAGCCTCTGGTTGCTCAAGCATCATCATGTGGCCGGTGTTCGGCTGAACCACGTAGCTTAGCGACGCTCGGTGCTTTGGCTGCGATCAGCATCGCAATGGCTCCGCCGACGCTGTGGCCCAGCAACCAGCCTGGTTCTCCGACGTGCTCTTTCATGTAGCGAATAACCGATGCCGCCTGATTGTCGAGCGTAATCGAGCGAGCATCGGCGTCTGCCGGCGAGCCATATCCGATCAGGTCGGGCGTATGAACGCTTACTCCAGGCATCCGCGCGCCGGGTGAAAAATAATCGATAGATCCCATCAAGCCATGGATCATGACCAGTGGTGTTGCTTTGTCCATTTTCTTTGATTTTTCAAGTATTTCTGGTTATCCGGAATGAGCGACAGGCGCAACAAATACGAACCAGGTTTGTACGTTGGTGAAGGCATCCGACTTGACGAATACTAGCTCAGGGGAAAACATCGCGGACCCTGACCTGACAGCGCGGCGCCCGGCGAAGTCATACGGTTGCGCGGGCGCTTTCAGAGAGTCAAACCAGACACACGCCACGACGCACAACGATAACTGCAATAAACTATCAAACTCGAATCCAGTCGCGGCCCTCATGGCGACGCCTAGCCCCCGAATTCCCGTTTGAAAAGGACTGATCTTGCTGCACATCGAAACCCCGTTGATCCTGCATCCCGGACTGTCTACGTCCACGCGCCGCATCTGGCTGAAGCTTGAAAACCTGCAACCTAGCGGTTCATTCAAAATGCGTGGCATGGGCTTGCTATGTTCGCGGGCAAAAGCGGCCGGCAAACTCCGTGTGGTTTGCCCGTCGGGCGGCAACGCTGGTTTTGCAACCGCCTTTGTCGCGCACTTGCTCGACATGCGGGCTGAGATCGTGGTGCCTTCCACGACGCCGGAAAGCACCCGTAAGCGTATCGCCGCGCTCGGTGCGACGGTGATCGTGCATGGCGATGTCTGGGACGAAGCGAACGAGCATGCGCTGGCACTGTCGGCGTCGGATGAAGTGGAATACGTTCCGGCCTTCGATCACCCCGTGTTGTGGGAAGGTCATAGCACGATGATCGACGAGATTATCGCTGTCCTGCCGCAAGTGGATGCCGTCGTGGCCAGCGTAGGCGGGGGCGGTCTGCTCGCAGGTATCCTGACGGGTTTGTTGCGCCATCGCCGAACGGATTGCCGCGTGATCGCGTGCGAGACGACGGGCGCCGCTTCCTTTCGCGCGGCGCTCGATGCAGGGCATCCGGTGAAACTGGATCGCATCGACAGCATCGCAAAATCGCTTGCCGCGCTTCAGGTGGCGAGCTGGCCGGTTGATGCGATCAAGCAGTTCCCGCACGAGTCGGTTGTCTTGTCCGACGCCGACGCGATCATGGGCGTGACGCGCTACGCCGATGACCATCGGCAGCTTGTGGAACCGGCTTGCGGGGTGTCGCTTGCTGTCGGTTACCTTGATCATCCGGCGATTGCCGCCGCGCACGACGTGGTGATCGTTGTATGCGGCGGAGTCAGTGTCGATGCGCGGATGGTGGCGGACTGGGCGAGCTGATTCGTTCATGCCGGGGACGCATCGTGCTGCAAAAACACAAACACGCCAGCGCAATCTTCAACGATCGTATTTGTGTTTAATCGCCTGATCGTCCTCATCCATCGCGTCTCCGAAACCCGTCGGCACGACGACCAGCGGGTGGGTAGCCGACGTGTCATGGTTGTCTGCAAGTGCGAAGGCCTCCGAGATAATCTTATCCACGTCCTGCCGCATCATCGTCACTTCGAACGGTAAGTGCGCCGCAAACGGGTCCCAGTCGAAGCACCCGACGACCGTGGATTGCAGCGCATCGCGGGACAGTTGCGACGTAAATTGCACGAGCCCTTCGAACGCGGTAATCGAGTTGATGAACAAACCTGCTGGCAGCTTGCCAAGGCTCTCGTAGCTGTGAGCAAGTGCTTGCCGGGCGGCGGACGCGTTATATCCGCAGCAGTCCACCGCATCGGCCGCCGGACTGATTCCGCTGGCTTCGAACGCGTCGCGGAATCCGAGAATGCGCTCCTCCGTTGCGTACTCGCCGGCAACCCCGCCGAGGAAAACCAGTTCTTCGGGGGCACCACCCCGCGTCCTCATTTTATCGATCAATACCTCAGTCAGCGCGCGTGCACCGCCGCGGTTATCCGAGACGACCGACGGCGCGCCGGAGCCAGGCAAGTCGACATTGATACAGGTCACGCCCGCCGCCGCACACAGCGAATTGAGCGGCGTGGGGTTGCGCACGCCCGCTATAAAAAGCACTTCGACCCGTTGCGACAGCAGCGTCTCGGTGACGCTTGTCTCGACCGCCGGGTCCCGCTGTGTACTGACGACGATAGGGCACAGACCGCGGCTTCTCGCCTGTTCTTCGAAGGTCTCCGCAAGCCCTGCAAAAAAACGATTGCGATAGTGCGGAAGAATCATCCCGGCCAGCCCGGAGCGCGATAGCCTCAAGCCCCGGGCCCGCATGTTGACGTTGTACCCGAGCTGCTGCGCGCTCTCCAGAATACGGTTAGCGGTTTCTTCCTTGATGCGATATCTCATCCAACTGCCGTTCAGCACCATGCTCACCGCAGTCACCGAGGTGCCGGTCGCCTCGGAAATATCGTAGATCGTGGATTTACGTCCCTTGCTACTGCGGACCATCTGAATTTCCCCTTTCAATTGCGCTGATCGCCACCCGGAGGCTGACCTCCTTCGGCCGGAAACCATACTAGGGTATCCGAGAGTTGACCATCGTGCTAAATGGATTCAGCATCGGTTCCGTCATTAGCTGAATGGATTTAGCAAGTCGCTAAATAATTCGGCGAGCTGGCAAGTTGTCCACATTCAAACCAACGGACTTCGCCCAAGCGAGAGCTCGCGGGAGTCCACGCGGAGGAGACATGTCAAGGTACTTCGTACGCGCTCTATGCGTAGGCGTCGCTGCATTTGCGCTGGCAACCGGCTTGGCTCTGGCTTCGCCCGACAAGCCAGTCATTGGAGTCGTTGTGAAAATCGGCGGGATTCCGTGGTTTAACGCCATGGACGCCGGCATCAAGAAGCGAGCGGAGCAACTTGGCGTAAAGGCTTTCATGGTTGGGCCGACCAGCGCGGACCCCGCGCTGCAGGTGCGGGCGATCGAGGACCTGATCGCGCAGCACGTGGATGTAATAGGCGTGGTGCCGAATGACGCTGAGGTGCTGGAGCCGGTCCTGGCGCGGGCGCGGGCTGCGGGCATCAAGGTCATCACGCATGAGTCGCCGAAGCAAAAGAATACTGACTGGGACTTCGAACTCGCCTCGGTCAAGGGCTTCGGCGAAGCGTACGCCAAGCGCATGGCGACCGCGTTGGGCGGCAAGGGCGAATACGCCGTCTTTGTCGGCTCGCTGACCGTGCCTTTGCACAACGCGTGGGCTGATGCCGCCATCGCTTATCTCAAGGCGAACGATCCCGGCATGACGCTGGTCGGCGACCGTTACGGCGTTGCCGAAGATGTCGATGCGTCGCGCAAGACCGCGCTCGACCTGATGCGTGCGCATCCCAACCTCAAGGCCATTCTTGCATTCGGCAGCCAGGGCCCGATCGGAGCTGCTCGCGCGGTTGCCGAGAAGCATCAAGCGGGAAATATCCTCGTGCTCGGTCCATTCTCGCCGGGGCAAGGCAAGCGTCTCGTGCACGACGGCGTCCTGACGGGCGGCTATATGTGGAATCCCGAGATTGCCGGAGAAGTGTTCGTGACCCTGGGTGTGATGGTCGCGAAGGGTGAGCCGATCAAGGACGGTACGAAGATCGAAGGCCTGGGTGTCGTCCATCCCGATGGCCACAACCTGATCGTCGACCAGTTGGTGGATCTCAACGCGAAAACCGTCGACGACCTCGCGAAGATGGGGCTGTGAACGCGATCGTTTCTTGAGACGGGGAGGGCGGCCAAGGCTGTCCTTCACGCGAGCAGTCAGGCCAGATGACAGGTGTCAGGTGTCAGTATCGGCAGCATCGGAGTGTTTTCATGGTTCCAGCGGCTTCGAAGGACCGCCTCGCGCCCTCGCGGGGCAATGCGAGCGAGATGCCGGCGGCTGTCGACATCGGCGACAACGCCGGCGTTGGCGGCACGCCCCTGCTCAAGCTTGAAAATATCACCAAGATATTTGGTGGCGTGAAGGCGCTGCAAGCCGTGAAGTTCGACGTCATGCCGGGTGAGGTGGTGTGCCTCGCCGGTGAAAACGGCTGCGGCAAGAGCACCCTGATCAAGGTGATCAGCGGCGTTTATCAGCCTGAGGCCGAAGCCATCATGCTGATGGACGGCCAATCAATCGGCGGTCTGGAGCCGTCAAAGGCCCGGGACCTTGGCATACAAGTGATCTGGCAGGATCTCGCGCTTTTTCCCGAGATGACCGTTGCGGAGAATATTGCCTTTGAGCGCAACCTGGGTCCTCGTCCGCGCCTGGTTAACTACGGTCAGATGAAAATCGCCGCTCGCCGGATCCTGGAGCGTTTGGGTGTTGCAATTGACCTTGACCGCTCCGTGCGCACGCTGTCGATCGCGCAGCGGCAGACCGTGGCGATCGCCCGCGCACTGGTCGCCGATGCCCGGCTGGTGTTCATGGACGAACCAACAGCATCCCTCAGCCACGCCGAAACCAAAGCATTGCTAACGATTGTGCGTCGGCTGTCGGCAGATGGGATCGCAGTCGTGTTCGTCAGCCACCGGCTTGCCGAAGTGCTCGACGTATGTACGCGCGTGACCGTGTTGCGTGACGGGCAGTATGTCGGCACATTCCCCACCGCGGGCATGACACAAACTCGCCTCACTGAACTCATGACCGGCCGCACATTCGACTACGCGGTGCGGACCACGGACTTGTCCGCTGCGCCCGTCGTGCTGAAGGTCGAGGACCTGTCGCGGCGCAATGAATACGAGGCCGTCTCCTTC
>NZ_JAQGMM010000075.1 GCF_028292365.1 Caballeronia sp. | reverse complement strand
GTTTGCGTTGCTGTTCGCAATGGTCGCGCCGCTATTTCTCCGCGATGCCACGCAGCGTGGCTGGTTCGGCTCACTTGCTGTTATCTATGGCGCGGGAGCGGCGAGCCTGATCGCGGCGAGCACGCTGGCGGCGTGGCCGCTCGTGGCGGACGCCGCGTTCCTTGCCGTACTGTTCGCGGCGATGCTGGTGCAGGCATGCGGTCCGCGCGCACTTGGTTGCGCGATGACGGCAGTTGTTTCGTTTTACCTAGGGCTTTATCTTCATCCAGAATTCGCGCATGTGTTCACGATGCTCGGGTTGTCGACGATCGCGCTCGCCTGCGTGGCGTTCACCGGTCGCGTGCTGGTGCCGACGCGGCCTGAGGTCACCTTACGTCGCGCGCTGACCGCGGTGATGCAGCGTGCCACGGCTGTACTTGCTGACCGTCGGGCCGATGAGCCTGACGCCCTGCGTCATTTGTCGCTGTTGAACGAAGCGGCGCTCGCTGTTGAAGAGCAGCTTGGCTTGCTCGATCTTCCGGGCGCGCAGCGACTGCGGGCGTGCCTGATCGATGTCGAGGTTGCGGCGGGCCAGCATGCTGTGGATTCGAGCCGGCTTGATCGAAGCGATGTTCGTTTGCGGCTTGCCCTTCGGCGTTTGTCGCGTGCGAGCCGTGACGCGGCGGCGTCGACCGCACGCGTAGCGAAGACAGGCGTGAAGCGGCCAGCCGGCGCTGTGCTCGTTTGGCGCGATGCGCTTTCCTGGCTGCCTGCGTGCCGCGCGACAACGGCCGCGCTGATCGCGATGCTGATTGGTCATTCGGTGTCGCCGGAGCGATGGTTCTGGGCGGTCATTACGACTTTCGTTGTGTTCCTCGGTACACGTTCGCGCGGCGACACGATCCGCAAGACCGGCGAACGCGTGCTTGGCACGCTCGCGGGCGTGGCCGTCAGTGCAGCGCTCGTGGGCGCGTTTCATGGCATGCCGTGGCTGTTGGTTGCCGCGATGGCTGCGTGCGTGTTCGGATGGGCGTACTTCATCCTGACCTTGTATGGGCAGGGCGTGTTTTTCATCACCGTGCTGGTTGGGCTGGTCTATGGTGAGTTGGGCTTTGCTATTGGACCGCTGATCGAGATGCGCGTGGAGGAAGTGTTCGTTGGCTGCGTTGTGTCCATAGTCGTAGCGGTATCGATGATGCCGCTGCGCACGTCGCATCACGTCGATGTCAAGGTGGCCGGCGTGCTTGATGCGCTCGACGAGGTCTTGCGCGTTTGCACTTCGAGCGGTGATGGACCTGGACTTGATCCGCTCGCGGCCATGCGCGCGCTCGACCGGCGCTGGCATGAGTTGCGCATTGCATTGCGGCCGTTGCAAACGCAGCGTGTGTTCGCTTGGAATACGCAGATGGAACTTGCTGTCGGGCCATTGTTCGCCTGCGTGCAGGCGGCGCGTGAGTTGGCGCGGGAGACGGCGCGCGGCGCGGCGGTTGTGGCGACCGATGAAGCCCGCGCTCGTCTCGCCGGAGCGTTGGCGTTGTTTGTGGCGCGGTCGGGGCGGGATACGCGGGGCTCGGACGCGACCGTTGCGCGGGAGTTGGTTGCTGCTCGCTAGCGCTCGGGGTCGCACAACGAGGTCATTGACAACAAAGCCTGCCGCGTCAATGCATTAAGCGACCGCTGCCGCAATGCGCTGTCTCATCGATTGATCCGGATAACTACCGAATCCGGCCCGTACGTTGTCGCGCATATATTCAGGCCGCCCCGTGCCGGGAATCACGCAGGTCACCGCGGGATGCGAGAGCACGAACTTGAGCAACAGTTGCGCCCAGGTCGTGCACCCAATCTCCTTGCCCCATTCCGGCACCGGCTGTCCTTTGAGTTTGCCCAGCAAACCCCCACCGCCGAACGGCTGGTTCACGATCACCCCAATCCCGCGTTCCCTTGCGAGCGGCAGCAAGCGTTCTTCGGCGGCGCGGTCATCGGCAGCGTAGTTGATCTGGACAAAGTCGAGTGTCTCCGAGCGCATCACGGCTTCCACATCGGCAAACGCGCCCGACGTGTAATGCGTGATGCCGAGATAGCGAATCCGGCCCTGCGCTTTCCATTCACGCAGCGTGGCGAGCTGGGTGCGCCAATCGAGCAGATTGTGAACCTGCATCAGGTCGATATGCGGTTGTTGAAGACGCCGCATCGACTCTTCCATTTGTGCAATGCCCGCTTCGCGGCCTTCGGTCCATACCTTGGTCGCCACAAACGCGCGGCCATGCCCGCCGATGCGCGTCAGCACCGCCCCGGCGACCGCTTCCGAGGATCCGTACATCGGCGATGAATCGATGACCGAGCCGCCGTTGTCGAAGAGAATTCGCAGCACGTCGGCGAGCGCGGCCTGCGCCTGGAGATTGTCGCCGACATCGAAGGTGCGCCAGGTGCCGCAACCGACCACCGGCAATGCTTCGCCCGTGGACGGAATAGGGCGCGTGTTCATGTGTGTCGACGGCAGCGGCAGCGGCACGGCCGGGGCGGGCGTTTGCGCGTAGGCCGTGGGCAGGCGCAGAGGCAGCAACGCGCTGCCGGCGGCAAGGAGGATGCGCCGACGACGGGCGTCGGCGGAAGGGGAGCGCATGGGCAGTCTCGCCGTGACGGATCAGCTCACAGGATAGGCGAAGTCACCAAGCTGCGTTGTGAGCGCGCCACCGGGCGAGCAAGTGATCAAGCGCTCAAGGCTCTTGAGTCAGCACCTGCAAGCGCGGCGCGAGCGTGGTCAGCAAGAGCTCCTCCAGTGGCATGGGCTGGGCGAAGTAATACCCCTGCGCCTGCGCAGCACCCATCTCGCGCAGCACCGCGAGCGTGGCTGCGTCTTCCACGCCTTCCGCCACGAGCGTCAGGTCCAGCGACTCCGCCATCCGCACGATTGCCCGTACGATCGCGCGGCTGCGCGGGCTGGTAGTCAGCTCGAAGATAAACGACTGGTCGATTTTCAGGCCGCTGAAGCGGTACTGATGCACATAGCTCAGGGACGAAAATCCAGCGCCGAAGTCATCGAGTACGACCGACATGCCGTGATCGGCGAGACGCTGCATTGAACGCCTGGCCAGGTCGGGCTCGGCAACCAGCGCGCCTTCAGTCAGTTCGAGACAGATCCGCGATGGCGCGACGCCGTGACGGGCGAGCAACGCGAGGACCTCGTCGGCGAACTCCGGGCGCGTCATGCTGTAGCTCGAACAGTTCACATGCACCGGCGGCCAGTCAGTGTGTTGTGGCTGCGCAAGGATCACCGCGACGCGAGTGAGCATGTAGAGATCAAGCCGCCCGATCAGGCGCAAGCCCTCTACCGCCGGCAGGAACTCGCCCGGCGTGATGACGCGGCCGTCGGGCTGGCGCCATCGGATCAACGCTTCCAGCGCCACGAGCTGGCCGCTGTTCACGCAAACAATAGGCTGAAAATACGGCACCAGTTCGTCTTCGCGCTTGAGCGCATTTCGCAATGCGCCTTCGCGTTCGACCTGATCCGACACCTCGCGACGCAGCGCATGGTTGAACACGACAAAACTGTCGCGGCCGCCGTTCTTTACGCGATACATCGCGGTATCGGCGTCGCGCAGGAGATCGGCCGGCTCACTGTGAAACTGGCTGTCGGGACTGACAATACCAATGCTGCACGACGAAAACACCACGTGGTCGTCTATGTGAAACGGCAAGTCGAACGCCGCCAGGATCCGCTCGGCGATCGCCACGGCGGTATCCAGAGGTGCACCCGGCGACAGCACCGCGAACTCGTCGCCGCCGAGGCGCGCGAGCAGGTCGTCGTCGCGCAGGCAGCTACGCAGGCGGGCTGCTGCCTGAATCAGCAGAAGGTCGCCGAAGTGATGACCGAGACTGTCGTTCACCACCTTGAAGCGGTCGAGGTCGATGAACATCACGGCCAGTTGCTCGCCTTCGCCATGATGATCGAGCCACGCCTCGCTCAGCCGCTGCAGCAAGTGGCTGCGGTTCGGTAGTCCGGTCAGTGCGTCGTGCGAGTTTTCGTGCTGCAACCGGGCGTTGGCGAGATCGAGCTCGCGCGTGCGGTTCTGCACGCGCTCCTCAAGCTCATGGTTGGCCGCATGCAGGGCTTCGGCGGCGCTGCGTCGCGAGAGGGCGGTATCGATATGGCGCGAGACGAACGTCAGCAGTTCCTGGTCGCGCAGCGAGTAACGCACGCGGGTGGAATAGCTTTGCACGGCAAGCACACCGCGCACGACGTCGCCGTCGAACAGCGGAATGCCCAGCCACGAACGCAGCTTGATGCTCTCGCCCGAGCGTTCTATTTCGCCGCTGTCGACCAGACGCGTGGCTTCAGCGAGGTCGATCAGGCAGGGACGGCGTTGCCCGATCACATACTCGGTCAGCCCGCGCCGGTTACGTCGTGGTGTGGGATGCTCGTTCAGCAGTTCGTCAACGTAATAAGGAAAGGACACAGTCTCCGTTGTACTGTCGACCAGCGCGATGTAGAAGTTTTGCGCATACAGCAACTCGCCGACAATCCCGTGCAGGCTCTGGAAAAACTCCATCATGTCGCCATGCCGGCTCGACAATTCAGCGATCTGGAACAACGCCCCCTGCAGGTGTTCGGCGCGTTTGCGTTCTGCAATCTCCTGCCTCAACGCGCGGTTTAGTTCGGATAACTCAGCAGTCCGGCGCGATACCGTTTCTTCAAGATCGTCCCGATGAAGGATCCGGTCGAGCGCCATTGCCACGTGGCGGGCGACGACCAGGAAAAGCGCGCGGTCCTCCACACTGTAGATTCGCGAGACGTCGTACACCTGCATGGCGATCATGCCGAAGACTTCGTCGGAGGCGTTCTTGAGCGGCGCGCCCATCCAGAATTCAGGGCAATCTCCCACGCAAAAGAAGCGGTTTTCCTGCTCTGCGGCGCGGATCCCGGCGCTGTCGATGAGCATCGGCTGGCCCGTGGTCAGCACCTGGCCCGTCAGCGACAGGCGTGACGGATCGAGGGTGTCGTACATCGTGCATTCGAGCGCGCAGGTATCGATCACATCGACGTAATA
>NZ_JAQGMM010000039.1 GCF_028292365.1 Caballeronia sp. | reverse complement strand
CGAATTTCGATGTTCTCGAAAGAGCGTGCTTTTTCGATGGATTCCATTCGAAGGCAACTGCCACGCCACCTTTTATCGGCGTGAGCGAACGGAGGCGCTCGCGCTGCAGCCCATGAGAAGGATTGCCCTCTCAGGATGCGGCGGCCGGCGCCTTCGGTTCCAGGACGGCCCTGACCGGCGCGGTCGAGAGATGCGCAGCTCATACTCGCGGGCAAAGACTCGATTACCTTAGAGGAATGGCGAAATGTTCGCCATCGCGCGTGTCACGTAGACCTCCTTTTCGCCCACGGGCGCCACATGTTGGATCGCGCTGCGCGCCGCCTCGACACCCTCCAGACGCGCGATCACCCAGGCAGCCAGATAGTGCGACGACAGGCATCCCCCTGCTGTCGCGACATTCTTTCCGGCTGCAAATGGCTGGTTGAGCACCGCGACACCGGCCTCTTCGACCCATGGTTTAGTTGTCGAGTCCGTGCATGCAGGCACGCCATCGAGCAGCCCGAGTTTTGCGAGAATCAGGGTGCCCGAGCATTGCGCGCCAAGCAACTGGCGCGTCGGGTCGAGCCTGATTCGCGACATCAAATCTGTATTGGCAACCACATCCCGCGTTCCTATTCCACTACCCACCAGCACCGCATCTGCGTCACATGCGTCCTGCAGCGACGCTTGCGCCTCCACCACCACGCCATTCATCGAGCGCACCCGCTGTGCCGCACTTGCAATCGAAACACGCCAGCCGGGTTTTTTGACCCGGCCAAGCATGTTCAGAGCAATGAATGAATCGAGTTCGTTGAAGCCTTCGAATGTCAGGATGGCGATGTGCATGGCGTCCTCGTACGAGTGGAGAGCTTGTGTTACGCCATGGTAAGACTGACAATCGATACAATCAAAAAATTGTCATGGATACATTGACATGCCTGAACCCCGCTACAAACATTTGGTCGACCGCCTCGCGACGGATATCCGTGAGGGTCGTCTGCGTCCCGGGACGCGCCTGCCGACGCATCGCGATCTGGCGTCTCGCGAAGGCCTTGCACTGGTCACGGCCACGCGGGTCTACGCGGAGCTGCAGGTCATGGGTCTGGTCAGTGGCGAAACGGGCCGCGGCACCTTCGTCAAAGAGCCGCTGCCTCGCGCTCAAGTCATTGACCTTGCCGCGTGGAGCGCGGACACGGTCGATCTGAACTTCAACTATCCGTCGTTGCCGGACCAGACCGATCTCTTCAGGACGGCGCTACGCCAGCTCGCGGCAGCGGGCGACCTTGAATCCTTGCTTCGATACCAGCCCCATGGCGGGCGCGAGCATGAGCGGGCGACGGTGGCACACCACTTGGCCAGGCAGGGCCTGACCGCAACAGTCGACACCACCGTGCTCGTCAGCGGCGCGCAGCACGGACTGACGGTGACCGCCATGGCGTTGTTCGAGCCTGGAGACGTGGTGGCCGTGGACGCATTGACTTATCCGGGATTCAAACTGGCCGCCGAGACCAATCGCCTGGAACTCGTGCCAATCCCCGCGGCTGGAACCGGCCCGGACCTGGACGCGTTGGCGAAGCTCTGCAAACGGCGGCGAGTGCGCGCGGTCTACGCGATGCCGACACTGCACAATCCGCTAGGCTGGGTGATGAGCGCGACGCGGCGCCGGGAACTCGTCGCCATCGCCCGACAACATGGGTTGATTCTTATCGAGGACGCGGCGTACGCTTTCCTTGCGCAAGCCGCACCGTCGCCGCTCGCAGCACTTGCGCCGGAGATAACAGTCTATGTGTCGAGCCTGTCGAAAAGTGTCTCGACTGGGCTGCGCGTCGGCTTCATCCATGCGCCGCGAGAATGGATTCCCAAGCTCGAACGAATGATCCGGGCGACCACCTGGAACACGCCGGCGACCATGACGGCGATCGCGTGCGGCTGGATCGAGGACGGCACCGTCGCCATGCTTGAGGCCGAAAAGCGGAGGGACGCCACCCTTCGCCAGGATATCGCCCGTCGCGTGCTGAGTGGCCTGAAACGGGTCGGTCATCCAGCATCGTATTTTCTCTGGCTTCCTCTGGCTCAGGAGGTGCGAGCAGACGCGATCGCAATGGCGTTGAGTCGCGAGCGAATTTCAGTGTCGACCGCGCATCCGTTTTCAGTGAGCGCGAATGTTCCTCACGCCATCCGGTTGGCATTCGGTTCGGTCAGCTTGACCACGCTCGAGCGGTCTCTGGAAACGGTGGCCAGGGTCATTGCGGACCAGACTTACTGATCACCGATAAAGACACATTCGCCGCCTGTAACGACGTTTGGAATTCGAGCCACAGGCGGCGGGGCAACGCATCGAATCTATTTGTTCCCAGGCTGCTCCGGCTCGCAACGGATCCTCGGCGCCCGCAGGTTCTAAAGGCAACTCAGGGACGATGCACGAAGGTCATTGATCGCCAGAGGCGTCCGTTTTGACGCTTGACCGCCAGGGCGCCATCGCTTCGAAGACACCGTCACGTCTCACCAGCGCGTGCAATAGCGCCGCCGCCAGGTGAAGTACGATCAGCGCAAAGAAGCACAGCGCGAGCGCCCTGTGCGCATTCCAGAGCAGCGTGTGCAGAGCGTTGCTATGCGGCAGGATGGACGGCAACTGTGCGCCGAACACCACGACGGGATAGTCGGCGGCCGAGAGCATGCCCCATCCGATCAGTGGAAGCCCGATCATTAGTAAGTAGAACGCAAGATGCGACAGGTGGGCAGCGAGTTTCATTGGTTCCGGCATCGACGCCGGCAGCGGGGGCGCGCCGCGCGTCAATCTCACCACCAGACGAATCAGCGCCAGCACAAGGATAACTGCACCCAGCGGCTTGTGGATCGACACGAGCGTCAGATAATCAGGGCGAACGGTGGACACCATTCCCACTCCGATGAACAGCATCGCCAGAATGCAAACCGCCATGAGCCAGTGAAGCGCGCGCTGCAGCGGTGTAAAGCGATTGTGGATCCGGGTCATTGCGTGGCTCCTCCCGCCGGATGGCGCGGATAGTCCTTATCTTCAGCGGTCCGTCGATTGAACGAGACGGCATAGGCGGCTGAGCGCGCGGCGGGAAACGGATCGTCGGAGACGTGCATACCGGGCGGCAGGACAGTGGGATCGAAGTTGAGATCCCGGCACGGCCCGTCATCCTCGGGTTCGATGGCGCTGACCACCAGCGTTCCCGCCTCCACCTTGCGTCGATCTTCGGGCCACGCTTTGCTGGGGTCCGCGGTCGGGTCGCCGGGATTGGCGACCGTGACAACCAGCGTCCATCGCTGCGGTGCGGTGTGCACTCGCTGAGTAATATCGGCCGCGAGGAAGTCAGCACCATGCGCCTTCAACTGATCAGCGGGGATGGCCTCCGGCTGCGCGGCCGGCACGAAGGACCAGCGCACCGCCTGGTTCTGTCCCGCAGCATTGGTGAAGATGAAGCTGTTGAGGCTGTTGTAACGCTCCTGCGCGTAAGAGGCCGTCCACGGCGCGCTGCCGGCCCATGCGCCAAAATTACCGAGCTCCGGGTGCGCGGCGGCAAAATTCTTCATCGCGTCGGGGTCATTCGTGTTGGCCGAAGCCTGAAGCAGTCCGTAGAAAGCCTGCGGCGTAGCGACCGGGAAGAAGGGCGCGTCGATCATCGCCGTGCGCCATTCGCTGCCATTGGCGGCAACAATGCGCAGACTAAGGCCACGGACGCGAACGGTGGCGTCAGGCGCTTTTGGATCCGCCGTAGCGAGGTTGAAACGTCCCGTGACCGGATATGAGCCTGGCGCGAACACCGGCGCTTTGGACAGGGCCACAGCCGCGCCATTCGATTCGAAGTTGCCGGTAAAGCAGACGCCCTTGGCGTGATTGCGCCGAAAGCCTAATGCCGCGCCGCCCGGTGGCGCCAGAGCGTTGACGATCTTCGCGGGCGTCAGGCGCGCCGGCGAAAGCCAGCCGGCTGTAAAGGCGAATGCGGCGACCAGCGCGACCACGACGACAGCAATCAGCGACAGCGAACGGACTGTGGATGTGTTGGAAGTCGGTCTGTCGACCATCGATCTCTCCCGGTGGGGAATGCCGGGCTCGCGTGCCCGGCACAAGTGAGAAAAAGGGCATCACCTGACGCTCATCCAGTCTACGTAAAAAGCTGGACTTCAGACAATCAAAAATCCTTCTTCCGACAAACGGACAGCGCATCTTGACCTCCAAGGTAATGGATCTCACCCGGCACGGCAATTAACATCGTTCTGACATTCCTTGCTGGCTCTGGATGGCAATAGGGACGCGACCTGGATCGCCAGGGCTCGCAAGCAATCTGGCGGCCTTGCTGTTCTCCTGGCTGTCGAGGGAAGTCAATGTCCGAATGAATGACTTTTATGGAGCCACCATGTCTGAACGACATTTTGTCACCACACCAGATGGGCACCCGCTCTTTGTTCGCGATTGGGGTTCCGGTCCGCCAATCCTGTTCCTCGCGGGATGGGGGATGTCGTCCGATCTATGGAGTCAGGTGATGATCCTGGTCGGCGAACATGGGTTCAGGACCGTGGCTTTCGATCGGCGTGGCCATGGGCAGTCCAGCGATCCGGGCGTGGTCAACTACGATTGCCTCGCCGACGATCTCGCCGCGATCATCGAAACATGCGACTTGCAGGACTGCACGCTGGTCGCGCATTCGGGCGCGGCGGGCGAAGCCATCCGTTACGTGTCCCGGCATGGCTCAGCGCGCGTCAAGCGCATCGTTTTTGTCGGTGCGCAAGGTCCCTGCGTCCTGCAGCGTACCGATAACCCCAACGGTGTGCCGCGTGAGTTATTCGAAGCGCTGATGGTGCGGCTGAAAGAAGATTTGCCCGATTGGCTGGATCAGAATGTCGAGGCGTTTATCCCTGGTGCCTCAAGGACCGCTTTCACATGGGTGACCGAGATGGTCCTTCGCTGCTCGCGGAGGCTGTTGATGGATTTCCAGCGCGTGATTGTGGAAGCCGACCTGCGGCCAGAAGTCCCGGCGCTCGATGTTCCCGTGACCGTTATCCATGGTGATCTTGACGTCTCTTGCCCTATCGACACAACCGGGCGGCACTTCGCGGCGCTCGTCCCTGGCGCAAAGTTAGTCGTGGTCGAAGGCGCTGCTCACGGTCTTATGGTTACCCACTCGAAACGCCTCGCTGACGATATCGTCGCGCACTTTAACCAGGAGAGTGGGAGGCTTTAACGAGGATCGCGCACGGACTGCTCCATGAGGTTGAAAACCCTCGCCGGTCACATCACCGCCCAGTGACGGACGACCTCGCCGCGCATTCGTCCGCGGTGAGTTTGCCCACGATCGCGATGGTCTCGGGGTTGGCGGGGAATAGCATTTCAAGCGCCAGCTCGGACAGGGTGACGTCGGTAGGCGTACCAAAGACCGTGGTGGTGTTGAGGAACGATAGAACACCGTGATCCGTTGCGATCTTGAGCGGCGTCGCAAAACGCCGAGGGCCTTCGGCGACATCCGCAACCGCTTCCGCAGCCACCTGCGGATAGGCCAGGATCTCCGCAAGTAGCGCCCGGACGCCAGGATCCGCCCTGGCTTCAATCTGCTGTCGCAGGACGGTGATCACATGTGCGCGCCACTCGGAAAGGTTGACGATCCGCGGCGCCATGGCTCGCGGATGCAGCATGAGGCGCACTGCGTTGACCGGTGGGCGAAGAAGCTCCTCTGCAACATCGACATACAACTGTGGCAGCACGGCGTTCGACAGCACGATGTTCCAATGACGGTCGACCGCGAAGGCCGGATAAGGTTTGTGCGCCTGTATGACCTGCTCGATCGCTTGCCGCGCCGCGGCGAGTTCCTCAAACGAGCGCTCCTGATAGGCCGGCGCAAAACCAGCTGCCAGAAGCAGGAGGTTGCGCTCGCGAAGCGGCACATCGAGGTGTTGGGCAAGACGAATGACCATTTCCCGGCTCGGCTGCGCGCGGCCCGTTTCCAGATAGCTCAGATGCCGCGTGGAGCTGTTGGCTACGTGGGCCAAGTCCATCTGTGTCAGCCGGCGGCGCTGCCGCCATTGATGTAGCAGCATGCCGAAGGGTGCTGGGTCAGCATTCGAATGGAGGTTCATATTTTGACTTTAGCAACATATCCGACTCGTCGCCATGACCCCGCAGGTCAAGTTCTGACGACCTGGCTAACACTTCATGACCTCGGAGGTTATCGACCGTGGTGCGTCTTAAGTGCACTGTCGAGTCCATGGTGCTGCCGGTCCCGGCAGAAAGCCATTATCAAGGAGAGCTTGTCATGAACGAAGCTGAAAAGTTGGCGGAGCGCTATGTCGCCGTCTGGAACGAGACCGATCCACAAAGACGCAGGGAAACGATCGCTGCGCTCTGGGCGCCGGAGGGCATCCACTACGTGGGAAGCCGGGAAGTCCAGGGCTACGACGCGCTGGAGCAGCGCGTGACTGGCTCGCACGAGAAGAATGTTCGCGATGGCGGTCATCGTTTCGAGGTGAGCGCCGTCCACGCCCTGCAGGACACAGTCATGGTGGACTGGAGCATGGTTCCGGGCACGGGGGACGCTGTTGTCGCCGCTGGCCGTGATGTTTTTATCGTCGATGCCAATCATCGCATTCTCATCGACTATCAGTTCATCGTCGGCTAAGGCGCCCACGCGCTGGGGCAATCATCTTTCCCGCGTCCAGAGGGTGGCGTGCCACGGGGAAAAAGCTGTCCCTGAGTAGCCCGCGATCTCGCCGCGATTGTTGATTGCGGTAGCGACGCTGCTGTTGCCACCGGGGAGCATGCCCAAGTCGGTCATCACGCCGTGCTCATACAGAAAGGCGCGGAAGTTCCCGCTTGCATCGGTCGACTCGCCGACCACCTGGCCGCGATCGTTGATCCCGAGAGCGACACTGATGGTGCCACCGGGGAGCGTGCCCAGGTCGGTCATCACGCCGTGCTCATACAGGAAGGCGTGCTCGTAGCCGTTTGCGACGGCTGCCTGACCGACCACCTGGCCGCGATTGTTAAGCGCGAAAGCGGTACTGCTGTTGCCGCCGGGGAGCGTGCCCAGGTTGGTCATCTCGCCGTGTTCGTATAGAAAGGCCTGGTCGGCGCCCGAGGTTGCACTGGTGGACCAGCCGACCACCTCGCCGCGATCGTTGATCCCAAAGGCGGCGCTGAAGAAGCCGCCGGGCAGCGTGCCCAGATCGATCACCTTGCCCTTTTCAAACAGAACGGCGTGGGTAGCCGTGAGTGCGTTGATCGACCAACCGGCCACCTGGCCGCGCTCGTTGATTGCGTTAGCGACACTGGTTTTGCCACCAGGGAGCATGCCCAAGTCGGTCATCACGCCGTGTTCAAACAGAAAGGCGTGCTCGTTCAAAGGGGCTTGCTCGTTCCCGCCGACTGCCGACCAGCCGATAATCTGGCCGCGCCCGTTGATCCCGTTAGCGGTGGCATTGGTGCCGCCGGGGAGCGTGCCGAGATCGGTCACCTTCCCGTCTTCATACAGGGCAACGTGCTGGTCCCCGTTCGCGACGTTCGAGAAACCGACCGCTCGGCCTCGTTCGTTGATCCCGCTAGCCTGGCTGGTGTTGCCTGGGAGCGCGCCGAGATCCTTGACCACAAAACTTGGGCCTGTGGGATGGTGGAGTTCGCGTTGGCCTGCGGCAGGCTGGAGTGCGGCCGCCGTGAGCAGCGTGAAAGCAATCAGCGCGCGGTGAACGGAGTGCGCTCGGCGAATTTTCTTGAATACAGATCGCATAGTGATCCCCTTTCCTGAGACATGACCTGGATCGCCATCGCCAACCGGGCCGCAGGCGTGCCACGTGTGTCTTGACATGTGTTTCGACAAGGACGCAACCGATAAAAGGGAGGCCATGCTAACGGTCCCACCTGAGACTTCGGTCTCATCAGCCCAAGAGAGACCAGGGACAGGCAGACGCTGGATGCCCTTCTAAAATTCGCTGAACTTTTGACAACTCACTTAGTGACCATCAAGCACCCATGCACCACCTTGGACATGGACATGGACATGGACGTAGGCACGACTTCGATTCATTTGCGGCACAAAGCGTTAGGACTTGAGTCTCAATGTTGGTGGAGGTCGACTTGACTTGGCGTTTTTTATAAATAACAGGATCCGCCATTTTTGTTTTCCAATGTGTCTGTATTGCATTGGATTAAATTCCAGCGTCCTGCATAGGAAAGCGGACAAAGCTCCATTAGACAATGTGCGCTGATAGAGGTTATCGACCAGTCTAGTCTAAGGAATGTTTTTTTCAACTTATTAACTTAGTGAGGCAGATTAATGACGATGCAAATCGTGATTACCTGCCTTTGTTTAATATTGATTTTCCTAAGGTCTATAGATCTCGCTTCCGAAAGTCGCGTAAAGACGATCAGTGCACGGGCCGTGCCGCTTTGCAGCGGGCGCCCGTGGATTATCGGCTTTGGGAGGCCTGGGCTCGTTGCAGCCACTCGCTGTTATGTTCGCGGGCGTGGCGTGGCCAATGCCTGGCATCGTGCACGATCTCGGCATAAAGTTCGCGCGCACGCTGGCGGTCGGCCTCGTCGGGCTGCGCCGATAGCCAATCGGCGTACAGGCAACGGGGTGCAGCGTCGCTTGCGCTGGTGAGCGCCATCTCGAACGCGGCGCGCGTGCCGGGTGCGCCAATCATGGCCAAGGCCCGTGCATACAGCAAGGCAGGCTCCGGCTGCCGGCGGGCGAGGGGATTGACGGCGAACAGTTTTTCCAGCGTGTCCTGCGTGGCCGAAGCATTGCCACTGGCAAACTGCGCACGTGCCAGCCCTTGGAGTAAAGCCGGATCGGATGAGAACGGCCCACTGACCGCCGCTTGGTAATGCTCCAGGGCTTCGACGGCATTTCCCGCATCGAGAAGCGCCGCACCCAGCCGCATGCGATGCGCGACGGTCGGCGCGCGGTCGAAATCCGTGCGCGCCTCACGCACCGCCCGGTTGGGATCGACAAGCTGCGAGATGGCCCTCGTTGCCGCCCTTGCCCCATGCGACTGGCGCAGGGACGGCAAGTAAATGACAAAGAAGTAGACCGCGCTGCCAAGGCCAGGGAAAAGAAACAGGATCAGCAGCCAGTACATGTTCTGCTGGGTGCGCACGGCATGCACCGCAAAGAACAGGGCGATGATGACGTAAAGGCTTATTCCGAATATGCGCATTTACGAAAAAGTAAGTTGGAGTGCGCTGCCAGCGGCACGTCAGCGAAATGGCAGAACGCTATTGTGACAGAAGCGCGCTGCCATGCCTGGTAGCTCAGCGAGGCCCCGGCGCCCGCGCTTTTTTCGGTCTCGATGCCGACGGATTCTCAACGATCTGGATGTCTGTCCCGACCGGCCCGTACTGCCCGTACTGCCCGTACTGCCCGTACTGCCCGCTTGTGCGATCGTTTTAGTCCGGGTTAGGTCAATCCCTCACGCCACCGCTTCAAAAATTTCCCGAACCCATTGCGCAAACACGCGGACTCTCGCCGATAACTGCCGGTTCTGCGGATACAAGACCGAAACCGGCATGGGCGGAGGCGGAAAGCCATCAAGCACGACCTTCAGTTTCCCCGCCGATAATTCCCCCATCACCCGATACCGCGGCACCTGCACCAGCCCCAATCCCGCCACCGCGGATCCGGCATACAAATCCGCGCCTGTAACCGAGACCACTGCGGCAAGCTGAATCTCGACCACGTTTCCATCGACGGTGCATTCCATCGGCAAGACTCGCCCCGATCCGCTCGACAAATAATTCACCGCCCGATGCGTACCCAGCGCCTCGAGCGTCTCCGGCTCCCCGAACTGCTGCAAATAGGCGGGACTCGCCACCGTCACCTGCTCCATTAACGCGACGCGGCGTCCGACCATTGATGAATCCTGCAGCGTCCCCGCCCGCAGCACGCAGTCGATCCCCTCGCGCACCAGATCCACCAGCCGGTCGTCCTCGCCAATCTGCAATTCGATGTCCGGATACTGCGCGATGAACTCAGGCAGCGCCGGCACCACGAAATGCCGGGCAAGCGTCCCCTGCAAATTCACGCGTAGCAGCCCCTTCGGCGCGACATTGCGGAACGATCCCTCCGCTTCCTCCATGTCCGCGACCAGCCTCACGCAGCGGCGGTAGAACGCCTCGCCATCGTGCGTGAGCCGCACCGTGCGCGTAGTGCGCTCAAGCAGCCGCGTTCCGAGCCGCTCCTCCATGCGCTTCAGCAGGTTGGTGACCGTGGCGCGCGGTATCTGCAAGTCCTCCGCGGCTTGCGTAAAGCTGCTGCGCTCGGCGATACGAATAAACACCTGCATTTCCTGAAACCGGTCCATGGGTGACTCGCGGGCTTGGATTGTTAAAGTGAATGGAATTATATTGCTAAATCGAGGCTAATTATCAATTGACGTGAATGATCAATACTTCATTCCACGCACTTCAATCACGCACGTCACCACCCTAAAAGGAGCGAATCATGAACACGGTCAAGAACAGCCAGGTAGCGATTGTCACGGGCGCATCGCGCGGTATTGGCGCGGCAGTCGCGCGTCGTCTCGCCAGCGACGGTTTTGCAGTAGTGGTCAACTACGCATCGAGTTCGAAAGAAGCCGACGCGCTAGTCGCGGAACTCGCCGCGCAGGGCGCGAAAGCCATCGCGATCAAAGCCGATGTAGCGAACCCCAGCGAAGTCCGCGACATGTTCGAAGCGGTCGAGCAGCAGCTCGGCAAGATCGACGTGCTGGTGAATAACGCAGGCGTGCTGAAGACGCTGCCGCTGGCGGACACCTCGGACGCCCTCTACGACCAGACCTTCGGCATCAACGTTCGCGGCACCTTCAACACGCTGCGCGAAGCGGCGGCGCGGATGAACGAAGGGGGCCGAATCGTTAATTTCTCGAGCACCACGCTCGCCCTGAACATGCCCGGCTACGCTGTCTACAACGCGACGAAAGCCGCCGTTGAAGCGTTCACTCATGTGTTCGCGAAGGAGCTGCGCGGCCGCAACATCACGGTGAACGCGGTCGCTCCCGGTCCGATCGCCACCTCGCTTTTCCTCGATGGCAAGACCGAAGAACAGATCCAGACCTTCGCGAAAATGCCGCCGCTGCAACGCCTCGGCCAGCCCGAAGATATTGCCTCGGTCGTGTCGTTCCTCGCCGGCCCGGATGCGGGTTGGGTCAACGGCCAGATCCTGCGCGCCAATGGCGGTATCGCTTAATAAACCAAGAACATTAGCTTAGCTAAACATGTTGGAGAGTCATCATGAAATCAGTCATATTGGTCACGGGCGCAGGGACGGGCATTGGCAAGTTGAGCGCGTTGGCGCTGGCCGAAGCGGGGCACATCGTGTACGCGAGCATGCGCGACGTGGAAGGCCGCAATCGCGCACGCGCTGATGAGTTGTGGGCTATATCAGCGCAGAAGGGGATCGCGTTGATGCCGCTGGAACTCGATGTCCTCTCGCAGGATTCCGCCGATGCCGCTGCCGAGATCATCGTCCGCGAGCAGGGCAGGATTGACGTGGTGATGCAGAACGCGGGGCATCTGGTGGTCGGTCCGTCGGAAGCGTTCACGCCGGAAGAAATGATGAAGGTGTTCGACACCAATCTGTTCGGCGCGCAGCGCGTCAACCGTGCAGTGCTGCCTTATATGCGCAAGCAGGAATCCGGGCTTGTCCTGTGGATCAGCAGCACTACGACCAAGGGTGGTTTCCCGCCGTTCATGGGCCCTTACGGCGCGGCCAAGGCGGCGATGGATTCGCTTGCCGTCACATTGGCTTATGAGCTGGCACGCTTTGGCGTGGAGACATCCATTGTGGTCCCGGGTGCATTCACCAGCGGCACCGATCACTTCCCGAGCGCAGGCAAACCAGCGGACTCGGCGAGGGCTGCATCCTATGCCCGATACGACGGCGTGATGGACCAGATTGGCGAGCGCCTGAGCGCATTGACGCCGCCTGACGCCGATCCCAAGGCGGTCGCCGATGAGGTGGTGCGCATTGTCGGGATGGAGAAGGGCACGCGGCCGATGCGCTCGGTGATTGATTTCGTCGGTGACGGTGCGGCGCAGGTGCTGGAGGTATCGGAGCGGGTGCGGATTGAATTCGCGAAGCGCATCGGCATGGGCGATCTGCTCGAAGCCAGGGTGTCGCGGTGACGAGGATGACAAAGACCGGGCGTATCGTTCGCGGCGTCTGGCTTGGCCTTCTCATGCTGACCGCGGCGTGCGGTCAGCAGGGCTATGCGCAGCAGGAGGGCAAGACCATGAAAGCATCGACGACGTATTTGTATCTGCTCAGGAAGACGCCATTTTTTACGACACTGGATACCGGGCAGTTGCGCTGGACCATAGGTCATTCGCGCGAGTGGGAAGCGCAGGCGGGCACGGTGGTCGCGAGCTGTTCGGCGGCGGATAAGAGCGATGACTTCTGGATCCTGCTCGATGGCCGCTGGCAAGTCGAACACGATGGCCACACCTACCCGGCCGGTCATGCCGATGCGGGCAAGTGGTTCAGCGCATCGGAGGCATCAGGGGACTGCCGGTTGGTCACGACTGAGCATAGCTACGTGATGAAAATCACCCGTGCCGATATGAACGACATGCTCAGCCGTGGATTTGGTTTTGAATCGCACATGCGCGAAGGGCGTGCTTATTACCGGACGGTGTTTGCGGCGGTGCCGGCGGGAGATGGTGAAGCTTTGTGAGCTCGATCGAAACTTATCCTGGCAGAATCGAGAAGCGGTAGCACGCAGCTTCTGCCAGATGGAAAGACGAAACGCCCGATCAATGGACATCGGGCGTTTTATTTTTTCAACCTGGCTGATACGGAAGAATCTTTGACCCATCACGGATGCCCCGAGAGCCGAGGTTATTACGCATGTGAAGCGCGCGCCAATACTTCGTCAGCCCACTGGCTGATGCTTTTGCCCGCGGCTGCGGCTGCTATGCCCACGGCAGCGTGGACCTCCGGTCTTATTCGCAACATGAGTTTGCCTGATGCCGGCTTTTGAGGATCGCGGCCGGTCTTGGCGCAATCCTCAAGATAGTGATCGACTGCCTCATGAAACCCGGTGGTCAACTCAAGCACGGTCTCGCCGTGGAAGCTGATGTGTTCCGATACGCCGAGCACATGTCCGACGAAAATGTTGTCACGCGGATCGAACTCGACTCGCGCAAGATATCCCAGATAGTTCATTGCGTTTATCACGGCTTCACCTCCAATTCGATAAACCACCCTCGCACTTCTTCCACCTGATACCTCCTCGCGTCCTTGCCTGGATGTGGTCGATGCAGATACCGGCGGCGATCGTTCAACTCAAATGCGACGCGTGAGCCCGAGCCCTCCCGTATCTCGCCACCAAGCGCGATGACCAGTGATTCAATATCGGCGAAAACAATACCGCCGTTCGTGGGCCTTTTGAATATCGCTTCGAGCGTCTTCCTATGCTTGGCTTTCATTGTCGAATGATATCATAAACTGATATCACAACGCCGAGTCAGATTTGGGTGAGGAAGCGATCCGGGCTCGTTCCAGTGAACGATGACCGTACGATGCGGCGAATACCGGCGTGACCCCCTAAACCCGAAACACCGCCACCGCGACATCCAGCTTCTCAGCTTGCTGCTCAAGCGATGCCGCAGCCGCAGCCGCTTCTTCCACCAGCGCCGCGTTCTGCTGCGTCACCTCGTCCATCTGCGCGACCGCGCGATTAATCTGTTCGATACCGCCGGTCTGCTCGTTCGATGCCGCGCTGATCTCGCTAATGATGTCCGACACGCGCTTCACCGCCGCGACCACTTCGCTCATGGTCTGGCCCGCTTGTCCCGCCAGCACGTTGCCAGCCTGCACCTTGCCCGCTGACGCATTGATCAATTCCTTGATCTCTTTCGCGGCCCCGGCGCTGCGTTGCGCGAGGTTGCGCACTTCGCCCGCGACCACCGCAAAACCGCGCCCTTGTTCACCCGCACGCGCGGCTTCCACCGCTGCGTTCAGCGCGAGAATATTCGTCTGGAACGCAATCCCTTCAATCACACCAATGATGTCCGCAATCCGGGTCGAACTCGTCGCAATATCGTCCATCGTATGAACGACCTTGCCCACCACGGTGCCGCCGCGCACGGCGGTTGCCGATGCATCGATAGCGAGTTCGCTCGCTTGCCGCGCGTTGTCGGCGTTCTGGCGGACGGTGGCCGTCAACTGCTCCATGCTCGACGCCGTCTGCTGCAACGACGCTGCCTGTTCTTCCGTGCGTTGCGACAAATCGATGTTGCCCGCCGCAATCTCACGCGCACCGTGCGAGATCGCGCCGGTGCCGCCGCGCACTTGCTGAACCGTTCCTACCAGCCCCTGCTGCATCTTGCCGAGCGCTGCAAACAAGCGGCCCATTTCGTTGTCGCGCGAGGCGTCGATACTCGCCGTCAGATCGCCCGCCGCAATCTGTTCGAAGTGGTGAATCGCCGACTCGATCGGCTTCATCACCGCGGCGCTCAATGCCGCTCGCGCGATGAACCCCAGCACCAGCGCCAACGCCGCGACAATCACGGCCGCCGTCGCCATCATGTGGAACTGAGCCTGTGCCTGCGCATAACGATCTTGCTGATGCGCGATCTGGAATGCTTCCAGCGCGGACATCGCGTGCTCGTAGGTGGCATATAAACTGTCGGCCGTCTGAACCTGGAGCGTGCGGAAAGTCGTGAAGTCGTTCTGCGCGAGGGCATCGAATTCAAGGTTGAGCGCCTTCGCAATCAACGCATCGCGCGCCGCCTTGGCGGCTTGCACGAGCGGCTCTTCTTGTGGATCGCGCGGCTTCGCGAGATACGCATCGAACTCGGTATCGCTTGCTTTCAGCGTCTTGCGCGCGTTGGGGAGCAAGTCGTCGCCCGCCTTACCGAGCATGAACAGGGTCTCGAAGCTGCCGAGCGCAAGGCGCACTTGCAACAGCCGTTGCGAACTGGTCTTGAGATGCGTGACGGCAACGGTATCGGTGGCGACCATCTGTTCAAGCGCCTGGTTGCTCTGGCGCAGGCACAAAGCGGCTGCAAGCAGCACCGCCACGAGCGCGAGCGTGTAACCGGCGATGGTAATCGTGAGTCCGCGGCGAATAGTAAAGTTCTTGAGCATGGTCTTGATCGCGGCAAACACGGCACGCGTGGGGTTTCCTCGGTTGGGTCTTTGGCCGGTATCGTTTAGTTTTCTTGAATAAACAGCGAACGATGCCGGTCGCGGCTCAGGCGAGCCAAGCTGATCGCCAAAATGGCAGGCTAGTCGACAGGGCTCGTTATGCGATTCTCAAGCACGCGACGCAACGGCGACATCGGTAAATGTGCGCCTTCAGATTCTGCGTATTCGTGCCGATAAGCGGGGGATGCCGCGGGCAAAGCGGAGGACAGCGATGCATTCAGCTTACCCGCGTCGCGAACGCGTAACCGTTCTTGCCGTTGCGCTTCACCTGGTACATGGTTTCGTCGGCGGCAGCGACGAGCTGATGGTAGTCCCTGACAGGATGTGGAAAGCTCGCTATGCCGATGCTGGCGCGCACGAATCCAACGCCCATCTGCTCGTCTGTCTGGAGCACGCAGTCGATCAAGCGCTGGGCAATCGCTTCCAATTCGGCGTTGGTTGAAAACTCTCGGACCAGTACAACAAACTCATCGCCACCGAAGCGGGCGACCACATCAACCAGACGCACGGTCTTGCGAAAGCGCTTTGAAACGGCAATCAGGAATTCATCACCCACTCGATGGCCGAGCGAATCGTTGACTTGTTTGAACCCGTCCAGGTCAATGTAAATCACGGCGATTTTCTGCGGCGTTGGACTGCCCGATGACCTCGCGGCCGTTTCCGCCAGCGTAGCGAACAATTTCCGTCGATTGGGCAGGCCGGTCATTGCGTCGTGCAGCGCGGCATGCTCGAACTTGAGCGACTCGCCGGCCAGTTGGCGCGTGCGTTTTGCATACATGCCCAGCGCGGTAATCAGCGCGCCGAATACACATGCCGACAGTACGATCAACGTGCTCGCCACGCGCGCTATGCGGGTGCGGGCGTCAGCGCTGTCATTTTTGCGCTGCGTTCGCCAGTACACGGATTCGACTGCGAGCAGCGCGTCGGTATCGTCGAGGCTGACGTTGGGCGACAGGGCGGATTGAGGGATGCGCGGCGCCGCCGACGGGCTCGCGTTCACCAGCGCCGCGAGCGACGCGAGGCGGTCGATGAGATTAATTCGTGCACGCCGATAGTCGTCGGATGGTTGCGCTTGTTCCGCTTGTTCCGCTTGTCCTGATCTCGCGACGCTGTTGTCGGCCTGTGGTTGCCACACGCGGACAAGATTGCGGGCGCTCTCCGCCCGTTCAATTCCTTCGAGAACGAGCCCGCTGTATTCCTGCTTCAACTGGTCGGAGAAAATTGTCCGGATTTCGAATGCGAGGAACAGCAGGCCTATCAGCAGGCAGAGGAAGGAAACGCAGGCGATCGTTGCCGGACCTGGCCTGTAACGCATCGGAAGGACAGGTTTGTAGGCGCGCTGCCGCTCACGGATGGGCGTAGATATCTCGCTGGCTTTCGGTGCCATGCTGCCGGTAGCTTACGCGATGAAAAAATGAACCCACGCGGGTGAACACGTTGCCGTTCGGCTTGACGCGGGGCACCGGGCGGCGGCGTTCAACGGTCGCAGAACAACTTGCTCGAACAGGACGAGTGACAGCGAGCTTGGGTGCGGCCGAATCAGCCGGCGCCGCGCGAGGATCCGACTGAGCGGAAGGCACGGGACCGTTGAGATCGGCGCTGGCGAGGGCGACCGGCCGAGCAGGGGCCACGGGCGCCGCGACGTCATCGGACGACGCCGTTTGTTGCACGGCTGAAATTGGTTCTGGCGCTGGCGCTGCAAGCCAGAGCGTCTGCCGCGCGTGCTCCATGGCTTCGGCGTACACGTGCTGGTCCTGATTGAACCAGACACCGTACGCGACCGTTCCCATGACGCCGATTGTCAGCGCGCTCGCCGAGGCAACCCAAAGCGCAAGCCGTCCGAATCTCACGGGTGTTCGCGCAAATGCAGGGTCGGCGTCAGGATCTGTATCGGTTCCGTCGGTCTCCGATGGCAACTCGGTAGGATTGGACATGACAACATTCTCCGATCATTTCGTCTGATATTTCGACGAAATTAGTTCATACGATTATGCGAGTTATGGAAGCGTTGAGCTGCAAAAAGAATGTACCCCCAAAGGGCGGAGGTAACGTGATCAAGCAGCAGTTAATGTGCCCGCGGCGCGCGCCGATATCGATCTGCCGCGTGCTTGTATTCAAGGTCGAAGTTCGAACGTGTGTCGATCGACGTTGGGGAAAAGCGGACTAAGTGAGATTAAAAAAGTAGGAATACTTGATAATAATCCATGCTTCTTCCCACTCTATTGCTTCGCATGCAAGGCAGCGAGATCGGCGCCCGGTTAGATGAGCTCGCCTCGCCGCCATGCGAAAAGCGCCGGCCGCTTTATTTAACTGGCAGGTTGCGCTTCGGGGAAGTGCCACTTGCCGTTCAACACGTCGGGCTGGGGACGATAAAGGCGAACCATGTAGTTCCATCCCGGCGTGATCGGCAAGCAGTTGGCCGTTTTTGCATCGCAGCCGCCGAACTGGATCTCGATTGTCCCGTCTGCGCCTTTCTTCGCCGTGACGTTGTTGAGTGAATAGGCGCCAGCTGCGTTGGGCTCGTAGTAGCCTTTGGCGTCGTACACGCTGACCGACCAGAATCCATCGACCGGCACGTCTTTGGCGCTGAGCTTGTAGATGGTTTTTCCGTCGTTCCTGGCCGGCGTGAAATTGAGATAGGTCGCATCCTTATCAGGATTGCCACCCCAGGCTGCCGCCGCGCCCACCAACCGGCGCACGGGGTCGACTTCTTCCTTGGTGCCGAACGCGCCCTTGAAGTCGGGGATTGTCGAAGCCAGGATCAGAAGCGCATCGCGTACCTTCTTTTGGCTCGCCGCGTCCCAGTCGGGCATTTCAAGCTTGCCCGGGCCTGCCTGGCTGACCTGGACGCCGTCCTGCAGGACATGGACCTGTTTGATATCGTCGGGGCTGGCCGGGTCAACCAGGGTGCGTATGGCGACGACCGTGTAACGCGTGCCTACATTCTCCCGGGTGAGGATGTGCGTGCCCGCGCCGTAGAACACGTTCGGCGTGTAATGGTCCTCGTTGATGACCTGCATCGCCATGAAGCGCTTGCCGGGATCGGGCATGGTGATTGTCACCGGTCCCGCGTCGAGGTCGAAGACAGCGGACGAATAGAGCGTGTCACGATTAAGCCGGATGACAGTCTGGTGCGCAATCGATGCCGGTTCTCTCCGATGCAGGAGTTTGCCCAACCCTCCTTGCTTGGCCAATGCCGAGACGTACTTGTCGGACTCGGCACGAACGAAGTTGTCGACAGTGACTGGAACAGCGGCGCTGGCCGGGGGCGTCGTGGCGGTTTGCGCATGGGCCGGGCCAAGCATGGCGATCGTGGCGCCGATGACGCAGGTGGTAGTCAGAATTCGTTTCACGGGTCATCCATTTCGGTTGGTGGCACGGGCAGTCAATGGCTTATCGCAAGGTCCACCAGGACGGCCCGTATTCGACCGATATCAGAAACGTCAACCGAGTGCAATCAAAGCAACGTGGCTCCAGCGACCGCTATTCGAAGCGGCGTTGAATCGTGCGAACCGCGTTCGCCTACCCGTCGATCCGACCATGCGCAATCCCTGCATCATCACCATGCGCAGGAAACAATCGCTCTCCAAGGATGTCGATAAACACGCGCATCTTGGTCGTGAAATGCTTGCCCGAAGGCCACATGATGCGGAACGTGGTGCCGGCTTCCGAGCACGAGGTCAGCACCCCGTCGGTGCTTGCCATTGCCGCGAAGGCGTTGATCCATCGTGGGCAATCTGTGTGCGTAGAGTCTTGGCGCGGCGCATTGAGCCGGGTGCGCGTGGCCGTCGGCTCCCGTTGATCTGGCGGTTCGCATCCACCAGTTGGTCTGTGCTCAGCACTTCATGCCGGCCCGACATGCCTCACGGTTGAAATCCTGTTGTGAACACCGTGCGTGCCTGGTTCTCATTGGCCCAGTGATCCTCGACTTGAGACAAGGGCACCGCGTTTGTCGCGATCTCGAAGCGGCCGGGGACCGTGGCGTTCAACAAGTGTTCGATTGCACCCAGGAGGCGCGGCATGGGAATGCTGCCAATACCACTGCCCATGAGTTCGATAGCCGATGATCGAAGCGCTGCACTTGGAAGTGTGATGTTTGCCGCGCTCATGGCACCAATCTGGACAAACCGGAGTGGCACGCCGTCCGGCGAAGCTTTGGCGCCCGCCGCCAGCAGCAGCTCTGCGCTTTGCCCCCAAAGATAGTCGAGCACGACGCCAATACCCTGCTGAAACTCCTGCCGGAACGCGCTTTCGAGTGCATCGTTGTCCTGCGCGAGACTAATGGTTTCGTCAGCGCCGAGCGCTTTCAGAGACTGCAGGGTTTCTGCATTCCGTCCGGTCGCGATGATCTTGCCCGCGCCCAGATACTTGGCAATCTGCACGGCGAGACGGCCTGACACACCGGTTGCACCATTGATCAGTACGGTCTCGCCCTTCACCAGCTTTGCACGTTCGGTCAACGCCGCCCACGACGACATGCCCGGAATGGCGATTGCCGCCGCGGTCACCTCATCCAGCCCTGCGGGCAAGGAAATGCAACGCGCCTTCTGGACGATACAGTACTCCGCCATGCCGCCGAAGGGCGCTTCGGGCAGCACGAAATAGACACGCGCGCCGTCTTCAAGAACACCGGCGCCGTCGATCCCTGGCACGAAAGGGAGCTTCGCAGAGGCGCTATAGTGCTTGCCCGATGCCCGGCTCTTCGTGACATGACTCAGCGCGGATGCTACAACCGCGACGCGGACCACGCCTTCGGTGACAGCCGGATCGGTGAAGTCGGCATAAACCGGCGTCGCGCCGGCTTGTTGAACGACTGCTGCTTTCATGGATGCTCTCCTTTGCCAAGTATCCGAGCGTACGCTTTATCTCGGGCTGGATCATCGAATATATGTGTATTATACACATATAAAGACATTAACAAGGATCGAATCGCGATGGGGAAAGAAATACGCGAATTGCGGGAAGCACTATTGGACCTGACGGGTGTGCTGAATCGGCCGCAACCGGATGCGGCTCTTATTGAAGCGGCAGGCGTCGATCTGGATCGTGCACTTTTCCCATTGCTCGCAAGGGTTGCGCGGCTGGGGCCGCTTGGTATTGTCGAACTCGCCGAACTGGCGGGGCGCGACTACACGACGGTTAGCAGGCAGATCGCCAAACTGGAAAGCCTGGGACTGGTTGCGCGATGTCCAAGCCCGACCGACGGCCGGGTTCGCGCGGCCGTCATTACGGATCAGGGGCGGGTCATGACGGACGCGCTGGACGCGGCGCGTCAGAAAATTATCGAAGAATTGCTTGCCGGCTGGGAAGCAAAAGAGGTGGGCGAGCTTGCCCGGCTGCTTCGGAAGTTTGCGGATGATGCGCTTGGCTGGGTCAAGACTTTGTGAACAGCGCCACCGCGTGGCTCAGCGACCATGGCTTCGTGACTCCGTGGAGAGGTCAGGTCAGTACGTCAAGAAGACATTCTGAAGTTCCCGTGTGCGCTGCTCCCCGGTGAGCGCCAGCATCATCAGGATGCGCGCTTTGTGCGGGACCTGATCGTCCGTTACCAGCCAGTCGTAGCGGTCGTCGGGCTGCGCGGCATTGCGGATGACCACGCCGCTTCCCGTGCGCGAACCGCGGACGACATGAATGCCACGCCCTCGGGCTTGAACCAGCGCGGCTACTACCGAGGTCGCCACATTGCCGTTGCCCGTCGCCGCATAGATGAGCGCCTTCACACCTGAGTCGAGCATGGCATGAACCATCGCGTCGTTCATACCGCCGTGCGCATAGACAATACCGACCTCCGGCAGTTCGTCGATCTCGTCGATCGACCATTCGCTTTCCACCGTATGCAGACGCGCAGGCAGTCGATAAAAGACCGGCCTACCTTCGACGATGTATCCCAAAGGACCATACGGAGAACTGAACGCTTCCTGCTTGAACGTATTGGTCTTTACAACATCGCGCGCGGTGTGAATCTCGTCGTTTGCAACGACCAGCGTGCCTTTGCCGTGGGCTGACTGACTCGCCGCCACGACGATCGCGTTGTAGAGGTTAAGCGGTCCGTCCGAACTGAGCGCGGAAGGCGGGCGCATTGCGCCCACTACGACTACCGGTTTGGTGCTTTTGAGCGTGAGATGCAGGAAATAAGCGGTTTCATCGATGGTATCGGTGCCGTGCGTGACAACAACACCGTCCACGTCGTCGCGTTTCAGCAGCGATGAAATCCGCTTGCCCAACTGCAGCAGTTGCCCACTGCTGAAATTCTCGGACCCGCACTGAAATAGCTGCTCGGCGCTGATGTCGGCCACCGATGCCGCGGCGGGTAGATCTGCAAGAATCTGGTCTACAGACAGCACGGAGCAGTCATACGCCGACGTGTTGACCGGCGATGCACCACGGCCCGCGATCGTGCCGCCTGTGCCAATCAGCACAATTCGCGCTTTCGGCCGGATAGCAGGGCCGATTCCAACCACGCCAGGAACAGGGACGTTCATGCGCTCTACATCTTCACGACGGTGAGCAGCGTCTGCTTGCCGCGTTTGTAGTTGTACAGCGAGATCGCACCTTGCTTCAAATCGCCGTGTGCGTCGAACTGCGTGCGGCCCAGCACGCCGACGAAATTTGCGCTCGGCATCGCTGCAAGGATGTTCTCCGCTTTGGTCGAGTTGGCACGCTTCATTGCGTCGACGATGATGTACACCGCGTCATAAGCGAACGGAGCATTGAGCTGCACGTGCTGATGAAAGCGTGCTTCGTAGCGTTGCTCGAAAGCGGGGCCGTTCGGCATTTCCTGAAGCGGCATGCCGGCGATCGAGCACACGACGTTATCCGCCGCCTCGCCGGCCAGTTTCGCGAGCGAATCGGCGCACAGGCCGTCACCACCCAGCACGCGCGCTGCTACGGCGAGCTGTTGTGCCTGCTTCGCGAATGGACCGCCCGTGGCGTCCATCCCCCCGTACATGATGATGTCCGGGTGCTCGCCCTTGATCTTCGTGAGAATCGAACGGAAGTCGACTGCCTTGTCGTTGGTTGCATCGTGTGAGAGCACGGTCAACCCGTCCACCTTCGCCTGCTTCTCGAACTCATTGGCGAGCCCTTGGCCGTATGCCGTCGCGTCATCCACGATCGCTACTGATTTCGCCCCGAGCGTCTTCTTCGCATAGTCGGCCAGCGCCGGACCCTGCTGGGCGTCGGTTGCGACAACCCGGTAGGCGGTCTTGAAGCCCTGTTGCGTATAAACCGGATTGGTCGCTGAAGGCGAGACCTCGACAACACCCGCATCGCTGTAGATCTTCGACGCGGGAATCGTGGTCCCCGAATTCATGTGGCCGACCACGGCGACGACCTTATCGTCGACCAGCTTCTGTGCCACCTGCGTGCCCTGGCGCGGGTCCGACGCGTCGTCTTGTGCATCCAGCTCCAGCGTTACCTTCTGGCCGCTGATCACGAGGCCCTTCGCGTTGATTTCCTCCACCGCTAGCCGGGCGCCATTTTCGGTGTCTTTTCCCCACTCGGCATTCGCACCCGTCAACGGCGCAGCATGTCCAATTTTGACAACTTCGTCTGCGAACGCGCCGGTCGAGCCGAGCACGATCAGGCTTACTCCGATATTGGCGCATAGCGCGCCGTGAAATTTAGCCGACATGAGACTCTCCTGGTTATGCAGCTTGCTGGACGATGGTGCACTGACGCTTGCCAGTGATCGATTGAGGCAGGTGACAGGAGCGACTTTAGTGACGAAAAAATGGCCGGCATTGCACCAACTCGTAAAAAAATAGAAGAAATGCGACATGGCGGGCAAGCGCATTTTTTGGGCTTATATACTTGAATTCACCAATGTCTAGCGGGAACGTCATGGCACGCGAAAACACACCAGCCGATGGTCGGGAGCCGTCCCTGGGCCGGGAGCTGGTGGATCGCCTCGATCGCGCCAGCGTCAAACGTGAGGGCAACGCGTCGCGCTTGGGGGCCGAGCTCAACATCGGCTTTCTTCTGTGGCCGACTTTCCCACTGCTTTCGCTGGCGGGCTTCTGCGATGCGTTGCGCCATGCAGCCGATCTCGGCGACCAGAGCCGTCCGCTGCGTTGCGCCTGGATGCTGCTCGGCATGGCCGATGAAACCGTGGAAGCGAGCTGCGGTGTAGCGGTTCCCGTGCACGCGGTACAGGGTTCGCCGCGGCAATTCGATTACCTCGTGGTGATTGGTGGCCTGCTGCCCAAACTTGAACAGGTCGACCGTCGTTACTGGGACTATTTGCGCGAGGCCGACGCCGAAGGCGTGCCGCTGATCGGCATGTGCACCGGCAGTTTCGTATTGGCAAAAGCAGGCTTGATGCGGGACCGTGTTGCTTGCGTCCACGCGTTCCACCTCGCGGACTACAAGACGATGTTCCCGGACTTGCGGGTCATCGCCAATTCAGATTATTTGATCGACGGCAACCGCATCACGTGCGCGGGTGGCGTGTCCGTCCTCGAGTTGGCGACGCGTTTAATCAGCTTGCATTGCGGCTCGGACAGAGCGTCCAAGGTGATTCATCAAATGACAGTCAGCCGTCACGGCAATCCGTCGTTCGTGGAGCGCCGCAAGGCACTGGGATATCTGGCGGTCGGTGATTTGCTGGTACGGCACGCTATTGTGTTGATGGAAGAAAATCTGGAGGCGCCGCTCAACGTTACGGTGATCGCGAAGATGACCGGTACAAGCGTGAGGCAACTCGAACGTAACTTCCTGACTGAAATGGGGGTGTCCCCCAAGGAGTTTTACCGGACCATGCGGCTTCGATACGCGCGCTGGCTATTGCTCAACACGGAAAAACGCATCACGGTAATTGCCTATGAATGCGGTTTTGCCGACTCCGCGCATTTCATCCGCGGCTTTAAGGAAGTCTACGGCGTGACGCCCGGCAGGCTCAGGATCTCACTGGAGGAACGTCTGCCTTGAGGCGCGGAGCGCATGCTTGGCAACGGCCGTGCAACGAAAATGTCTGCGTGACGTCTACGAGATGTTCCACAAGAGTTCTACGAGACGACAGATCTTCACTGACCGGAAAGATCGAAATATTTTCTGAGGACCAGCAGGGAAATAAGCTTTTCCCGGCGCGTGTCAAGAAACTGCATGGCGTACTGATTGGCGTTTTTAATTATCGCCATGGCCTTGTCTGTATGCTTGGTGTAATAATTTATCTTGTCTTCCAGATCGGAAAATTCATCGTCCAGAAGAACATAGTGATGGTTGGGGATCAGGGAGCCTTCCATAAACCAGCTTTCCACCCGCGGCTTGCGCATAAAGCAAACGGAATTCGAAAGCATGATCCACTTCAGGTTGGTTGCAACGTCATTACCTTCCAGACTGATCACGAACTTGAACTTCAATTGATCAGCAATGCTCATATAAGGTCGATGACCGTGTTGACCTTTTCGCGCGTCATCCGTGTCGCCAATATCGGCCATTGCAGAAGTGTGATATCTGGCGACAAATGCTTTTCGATGCTCTTGGTAGCACGCCCCTCGAAAGACGGCCATGTTGATTTTGCTTTCGAATGAGCGCGCGTCTTCAATGAAGTTGAAGTGCCTCATTTTGTCCAGCTTCAATATGACTGAATTCTCATTCGATTCGGTGAGTGGCCTGGTTTTAAGAAGTGTCGGTTCGTCCACCGCTTCTCGGATGTCCTTAAAAACATAGTTGAATTTTACGGAGCGCGCGAAGTATCGGGATATCTCTTTAAAATCATAGTAGTAGGCGCTAGGGTTGCCGCGTAAAGGCAATGCGCTGCTGCGACTCGCCGTTTCGTTCAGGACAAATTGCTGCTCAAGCTTATTGTAATAATTGGCGCGCGAGCGAATATAAGTCCATTGATGTTCGTCCAGATTCCTGAACATGCGGTCATATCTTTTTTCAAAAATCAATGATGGAAAAAGATTGAAGATAACATTTTTTGCATAAAACTTAAGTTTTCTGGCATGCATAAATCTGACTCAATCTTTAATGGGGCGCTAAGATTTCAAGCAAAATGATTTGAAACATTTGCGGGGCAAGGCAACCGTCATTTTTCAAAAAAACTTATCACCTTTGGGTCACGCCGAAATGCTCTGCAGTGGTTGCTCTGCAGTGGTCAGGTTGCAGCAGTGGCGTGCATCGGTCACGTACAAAAGCGGATTACCAGACAGTACTAAAATTGAACGGGCGGAACAGTTGGTGCATAGAGCGGACACACAGGCTGCGCTAGTGTACCCGTTACCATTTTTTCGACAATATAGTCAACGGGTTTCGAGCATTGTAGGTGGAGTTCGAGCCCTTGCGGCTACTGACGTATTGGGACTCGCTGCGCACCTTGTGGTGCACAGGAGCTAACGTTTGCGGGCCACGGTAAATGATCAGCGATGCTAATTATTTGCCTCGATCGACGAAACCATGCAATGACGGTGAGACGAGCCGTCCAGGTCATCTTGTGTTTCCTTACAGATAGGGACCGCTATGAGGGGATCCCACCTGACTTACATTCCGCCCAATTTCGACGTCAGGTTGGCCGCAGTAAATGCAGACCGCAACCACGCCTCGAACGTCGCCGCTGCTTGCGAGCTGGTTTTATAGCCTCTCGATCGAACCAGGTAATAGGACGTCACTTCTATGCTGAACTGAGCCTCATTAAAAGGCGCGATCAGCCGTCCGTCATTCAATTCTTCTGCGGCCAGAAGCTCGCTTTCGAGTACAACGCCGAGCCCATCGACTGCAGCCTCGATCGCCATGACCGAGCGATCGAGCCAGAGTTCGTTATCCGGCCGCACTTCCTCGCCGCAGACCCGCCGCAAGTACTCCGACCACGTCAGCCCGTTGGACGAGTGGATCAAGGTCGCGCGCAAAAGGTCCTGCGGCGTGCGCAGCGCGAGCGTGGCAGCGAGGGCGGGGCTGCACAACGGGCGCAGTCGCTCCAGCAGCAAGGGCTCGACGTCGAGCTTCGAAGTATTCGGATGCCCGTAGGCGATCGCAATATCGAATCGAGTTGTCTCGAGGTCATCGTGATCTGAAAGCGTGGACAACCGGATCCTGACCTCCGGATTGGCGCGCAGGAATTCCGGAAGCCTGGGTTGCAGCCATTTCGCCGCGAAACTTGGACCCGATGCGACCACCAGATAACCACGCTGCGACTGCGGCGCGACCAGATTGGTGGCGTCGGCGATCACACCGAATGCGCGTTCAAGCTCGCGCGCGTAGGTGCGTCCCGCAGCCGTCAGTGCGGCTCGCCCCGGATGCCGTTGAAACAACGGCACGCCCAGGAAATCCTCGAGTTGCTGGATGTGATGGCTGACCGCCGACGGTGTGACCGCAAGCTCTTCCGCGCCAAGCGCGAAGCTTCCCCGTCGTGCTGCGGCTTCGAACGCAAGGAGTGCCTTGAGCGGCGGCAAGCGGGATTTCGTCGTGCTTCTAGTTGAGCTCATTTGACGGGGTGCTGAGTTATATGCGTTGGCGCTGCCATTTTCGCCTACCTAAGATCTTTTCTGACGGCCGCCAGCCGAAGCAAGCGGTATGCCGAATTTTGCACGTCGACGAACATGGCGCGGAGGCGGTCGTTCGATGAAGTCATGCAACCCAGGTTATGCGGCTAGAGACCAGAACCAGCTGCATAACGAGCCAACGGAGTGAACGATGAAAGAAGGACTTCTGCAAGCATCCAGGGACTTTTTGATCAGATACGGTGGCGATGCCTTCCCGAACCTGTTCACGTCCGCCAAAGGCACTATCGTAAAGGATAGCAACGGACGCGAGTACCTGGACTTCACATCGGGACAGATGTGCGCCACGATCGGGCATAACCATCCTGCGATTGTGGAAGCCGTTCATCGGGCGGGCGAGAAGGCCTTCCATATGTTCAGCGGCATGATCCCTGAGGTCGTGGCCGAACTCGGGCAGACGCTTGCAAGCGACTGGTTGCCCGGCGACATCAAGAAAACGATCTTCATCAATACCGGATCCGAGGCCACCGAGGTCGCGCTGCGCATGGCCAAGATGTACACCGACGGCTATGAAGTCCTGGCGCTGGGGGGCTCGTGGCACGGCATTACGGGCGGCGCGAGTACGGTGTCCTTCGCGAGCGACCGCAAAGGGTATGGCGTTCCCGCACCCGGCGTTTTTTTGATCCCCGAGCCGAATTCGTATCGCCCGTACATTCAGGCGGCTACGCCGGAAGAAGCGGCGCTGGCGAACCTGAACCTCGCGTTGAAGATGTTCGACATGCAGTCGAGCGGGCGCGGTGCGGCGATCATTGTCGAGCCCATCATTAGCGCGGGCGGCGTCCTGGTGCCACCGAAGCCGTTCATGCAGGCACTTAGAAAGGCGGCGGACGACCGGGGCATGCTGCTCATTTTCGATGAAGCGCAAACCGCGTTTGGCCGGATCGGAACGCGTACCGGATCCGAATTCTTCGGCGTTGTCCCCGACATCATGACCATGTCAAAAACGCTCGGAGGCGGGTTGCCGCTTGCCGCGGTATCGACAACGGCGAAGATCGAAGAAGTCCTCCACCAGAAGCACTTCACGTTCTACACCAGTCACGTTTCGGACCCGCTCACAGCGGAAGTTGGACTGGCAGTGTTGAAGGTGATCAAGGAAGAGAACCTCATTGCGCGAGCGAATGAAATGGGGGGCTACCTGCGCCGCCGCTTCGAAGAACTACAGCAGCGCTATGAGGTAATCGGCGACATCCGGGGTGCGGGCCTCCTGCTTGGCGTCGAACTGGTGACCGACCGGGCATCGCGCAATCCGGCTCATGAGCTTGGTGCAATGACGACCCGGAAATGCTTTGAAAACGGTCTGAGCATGAACATTCGTCGCCGTCCTGAACGCGGCTCCGTGTGGCGCATTGCACCTCCGTTGACGGTTTCAACGGACGAGATCGATCGCGCGGTCGACATCCTCGACAAGGCATTGCGCGACAGTCTCGACGAAACCGCGGTAGCGAAAGCCGCCTGAGAGTTGGCGTGGATATCGAACGGATTTTTCAACATTGGGGAAACCATGATGCATATTGCGGCGAGACATTGGCTGTTCATTGCGGCCATTAGCGGCGTTGGACTTACTGCTCCCGCAGCGCACGCGGAAAGTTCAACGCTGGATAAAATCCGTTCCTCCAATACGCTTACGCTTGGCTATCGCGAGTCCTCGATTCCGTTTTCTTTTCTTGGCGCTGGTCAAAAGCCGGTCGGCTTCTCGCTAGACCTGTGCGCCGCGATCGCGGAAAAAGTGAAGGCAGAGTTGAAGCTGCCAAAGCTGAACGTGGCTTATCTGGCGGTTAGCGCAGCTAACCGCATACCGTTGCTGCAAAACGGCACGATCGACATTGAATGTGGAAGCACGACCAACACAGCCGAACGTCAGCAACAGGTCGGATTTTCGGTCGCCACTTTCGCCGGCGGCCCGACCTGGCTGACCACGGCATCGTCGGGAATTACCGACGTGAAAGAGCTTCAAGGCAAGACCGTCGTGCTGACGCAGGGGTCGCTCAACCTGGGTCTTGCGATGAAGATCAATAGCGATCTCAAGCTCAACATGACGATCCTTCAATCGAAGGAACAAGCCGAGTCTCTCTTATTGTTGCGCACAGGACGCGCGTCGGCCTGGTTTGAAGACAACATCCTGGAAGCAGGGCTTGTAGCCGGATCGCCGGACCCCAAGGCATTCCGATATCTGCCGAATGCAAGCGGTCAGGTCTATTACTACGGCCTGATGATTCCGAAGAACGACCCGGGATTCAAGTCGGTGGTCGACGGCGCCTTAAGTGCCCAAATGGCGTCGGGGGAATTTTCAAAGACTTACGCCAAGTGGTTCACGCAACCCATTCCGCCCCACGGGCAGAATCTTTCGCTACCGATGAACGAAGCGCTCAAGGCACGAGTCGCAGCGCCTAGCGATTCGCTTACCCCTTAGCGCTTTAAAGAGTCTCCCCTGGCAGCGGCCGATTGAAAGTCGGTACGTGGCGTCCTTTCACGCGCGCCCTTTTCAGTGAGCGGAAAAACAATGCAAGTTCTCTTTGACCAGACAGCGGAAGGGGGCACCTACCTCGGTTGGTTGATGTCCGGCTTATGCTGGACGTTGCTCTTGTGGTTTGTTTCCGGCGTGTTCGCGTTCGCGATCGGCATAAGCGTGGGTGCAGCTCGTACGGTCCGCTATCTTCCATTGCGAATCGTGGCGCGGATTTATGTTCAGGTGTTCCGCAATGTCCCGCTGCTCGTCCAGGTATTCCTCTGGTACTTCGTCCTGCCAGAGGTGATCCCTACCGCATGGGGAAACGCGATCAAGCAGATCGCGCCCCCGTGGGCGAGCTTCTATCCCGCTGTAGCCGGGCTTAGCCTGTACACGGCATCGCGTATCGCAGAACAAGTTCGTGCCGGTATCAATGCGCTCTCCGATGGCCAGAAAAAAGCAGCCGACGCACTCGGCCTGTCCGCCATCCAAACCTACCTGCTGATCTTGTTGCCGCAGGCACTTCGAATAACCATTCCGACGCTAACCAGCGAAGCGCTGGGCCTCCTTAAAAATACGTCGGTTGCGTTGACGATCGGTTTGCTTGAGATCACCGCTCGAGCAGAACAGATCAATGAATTCACGTTCAGGACGTTCGACGCCTTCGCGAGTGCAACGGTTCTGTACTTGCTGATTGCACTCGTGCTGCACCAAGTCGCATTTCAGGTGGAGCGGGCGCTCCGTATTCCTGGCGTGAGCCCAAACAACACGGTTAGAAAATAGGGGGCGTCATGTCTTTTGATTTTGCTGCTGTAATCAACGCCACCCCATACTTGCTGCAGGGACTTGTGTTCTCGATCGAGCTCACGCTGGTGGCCATGATCGGCGGAATGTTGTTAGGGACGTTCATGGCAATCATCAGGCACATGGCTGTGCCCGTTGCGGCCGAGGCCATTCGTGCATACGTCACCTTGATGCGCTCTATTCCCCTGATTCTTGTTCTCTTTTGGTTCTTCTTCCTGGTTCCGCTGCTGTTGGGTCACTTGACGCCGGCGGGCCGTTCGATCCCGCTCGGCCCGAAATTCACCGCTTTCATCACCTTCACACTTTTTGAATCCGCCTACTACGCAGAGATAGTACGTGCCGGGCTCAAGGCGGTCGACAAAGGGCAATATGAGGGTGCGAAGGCGCTGGGCCTTTCCACCTTGACCATGTACTGGAGCGTTGTCGTACCCCAGGTCTTGCAGGTCACTGCGCCGATCATCGTGTCGCAGACAATCATCCTGTTTCAGGACACAGCGCTCGTGTACGTATTGTCTCTAACCGACTTCTTTGGTGCGGCGGCAAAGATCGCTCAGCGCGATTCGAAACTGGTGGAATTCTATTCGACGGTCGCGGTTGTCTATCTTCTGATCTGCTCGATCGGCTCCGAGTTGTCCGAGCGTTTCCGAAAGAAGCAAGGGTATCGCTCAACTCGGGGCAGGCTCGAACGCGCCAAGCGTATGTTCGGCCTCGCCCGTCCCTAGTCACTGTTAGCTTCGAGGTCTGATCATGGATGACGCGTTCTCAACCCGGAATGAAATCCTTCGAATAGAAGGGCTTGAACAAAGCTATGGAACGCTTCCTGTTCTGAAAGGCATCGATCTTCGCATCAATCGAGGAGAACGAATCGTAATATGTGGCCCATCGGGTTCCGGCAAGTCGACGTTGATCAGGTGCATCAACGGACTGGAAACATTCAAGTCCGGAACAATCTGTGTCACGGATGGGCGTAGCGGCGACCACCTGACGTTACTCAAGGACATCCGTCGCGAAGTGGGCATGGTCTTTCAGAGCTTCAACCTGTTTCCGCATATGTCGGTACTGGAAAACTGCATGTTGGCTCCCATCAAAGTGCGCGGTGTAAAGAAGGCTGCGGCGCGAGAAAAAGCACTTTATTTTCTGCAGAAAGTCCGCGTGCTGGATCAGGCAGACAAGTATCCTGGGCAGTTATCCGGCGGGCAACAGCAACGAGTCGCCATCGCGCGTGCGCTGTGCATGCAGCCGTCCATCATGCTCTTCGATGAACCAACCTCCGCGCTGGATCCCGAAGTCGTACAAGAGGTCCTGGCCACCATGGTCAGCCTCGCAAAAGAAGGCATGACCATGCTTTGCGTCACGCACGAAATGGGGTTCGCGCGAGAAGTGGCCGATCGCGTCATTTTGATCGACGGCGGAAGGATTGTTGAAGAGGCCGCCCCCGACCAATTTTTCGACACGCCTCAACATGAACGCACGAGGGCGTTTCTTGGGCGTGTGCTTCGCGGACATCCCGAAGTTGCATGAGAATGGGCGCATGACTGAGTGACGTCGTGCAGCGCATAACCACTACGCCACTACACCTCTACACCACCCAAGCCGCGGAATAAGGCTCGATCAATCCGGCGAAGCGACCGGCAAGCGTCTGTCTTGCCCGTGCCGGCCATATTGCGCTGAGTTCGAAGCGCGGCAGCGCGGCGCCATCGACTATCTCGCACAGCCTCACTCCGCTAAATTGCAACGCCCGAACCGATTGGGGCAGTAACGACACACCGCACCCGGCGGCCACGCAAGCGAGTACGGTCAGCGACCGATTCGCCTCCTGCGCGATCTCCACCTCGCAACCCGCCTGGCGGAACGCGCTCAGAATACCCGCACGGACGCCGGGTAACTGGCCCTGTGGAAACCACACAAGTCCGTATGACGCGAGTTCACGTAACGACACCTTCGCGCCCGTCGCCAGCGGAAACGCCTCGGGCAACACGGCGATCAACGGCTCGCGCGCGATCAACTTTTCGCGCATCTTGCCCGCGACTGCCACCGGCGTGTGCAGCAAGCCAATATCGATTTCACCCTTCTCAAGCGCACTCGCCTGCTCGGCATTGCTCATCTCGCGCAGCATCAGTTCAACATCCGGCACCGACGCACGCAGCGCCGCGATCGCACGCGGCAGCACCTCGAACAATGCCGCCGACGCGAATCCCACGGTCAGCCGCCCAGCGCGCTGCGCGCCGATCTCGCGAGCGCGGTGCGAGGCGGCGTCGATTCTCGCGACGCTCATCCGCACGTCCTCAACGATCGCCAGCCCGGCCGCGGTCAGGTCGGCGCCACGCCGCGTGCGGCTGAACAACTTGACGCCCAGTTCGTTCTCCATGCGCGTGAGCGCCTGACTCAGCGCGGGCTGAGCAATGTTCAGACGTTCGGCGGCGCGGGTGACGCTGCCTGCATCGGCAACGGCGAGAAAGTATTTCAGGATGCGCGTGTCCATATTAAAACGATATGAAAGATGATCGTTTGCATCATATATCTTTATCCAGCTCGTCCTTAGAATGCCTCCATGGACGAAGCGCACGAATGACGCTCGTCGTGAAAAATATAATGTGGAGACAACAAGTGAACTGGTACCGCGACATATCGGCGACGGAAAAACGCACCTTGTGGAGTTGCTTCGCCGGCTGGGCACTCGACGGCGTGGACACGCAGTTGTTCAGCCTCGTGATCCCGACCTTGCTCGTAACTTGGGGTATCGGCAAGGGCCAAGCGGGGCTGATCGGCGGCGCGACGCTCGTCGCCGGTGCGCTGGGCGGACTGCTTGCGGGTATGTTATCGGACCGCTATGGCCGAGTGCGTGCACTACAGGTCACCGTGGTCTGGTTCTCGCTCTTCACTTTCCTCAGCGCCTTCGCGCAAAACTTCGAACAGTTGCTGGTCCTCAAGGCTTTGCAAGGCGTGGGCTTTGGCGGCGAATGGACCGCTGGCGCCGTGCTCTTGAGCGAAACCATCCGCGCGGAACATCGTGGCAAAGCAATGGGCATCGTGCAAAGCGCCTGGGGTTTCGGCTGGGGCGGCGCAGTGCTTCTCTACATGCTGGTGTTCTCGTTCGTGTCGCCGGAGTGGGCGTGGCGGCTCCTGTTCGGCATCGGCGTGATTCCTGCCGGGCTCGTGCTTTATCTGCGCCGTAATGTGGTCGAACCGCCGCGCGCCGTTGTAAGCGCAGGGTCGTCCAGACAGGCGATGCCAGCGGCAAGCAGCATCTTCGACCGGTCAGTAATCCGTACTACGATCGTGGGCGCATTGATCGGCGTGGGTGCACACGGCGGTTACCACGCGATCACCACTTGGCTGCCGACGTACCTCAAGACCGAGCGGCATCTGTCCGTGCTCGGCACGGGTGGTTATCTTGCTGTCGTCATTACGGCGTTCATCTGCGGGTGTTTCGTGAGCGCATGGCTTCAGGACCGGATCGGCCGCAGGCTCAACGTGATCCTCTTCGCCGTATGCTGTGTCGCGACGGTCAACCTCTACGTCTTCCTGCCAATGGGCGACACCGCAATGCTCTTCCTCAGCTTCCCGCTAGGTCTCTTTGCGGCAGGCATCCCGGCCACGCTCGGCGCGCTTTTCAACGAGCTTTATCCGCAAGGCATCCGCGGCACCGGCGTGGGCTTTTGCTACAACTTCGGGCGGATTGTCTCGGCTGGTTTTCCGGTGCTGGTCGGACACATGGGTAACTCGATGCCGCTTGGTTCGGCGCTTGGCATCGACGCCGGCATTGCTTACGGCCTCGTGGTGGTGGCCGCACTCATGCTGCCGGAAACAAAGAACCGACGGATCGCGACGGTGGCGGCCAATGCCGTGACGCGCGCCTGAGACGGAGGACCCATGATCGACGAACGGATTGAAACGATGCAGGCACAAGACACGACAGCGGCGGATCAGTGGTCTGACGCCAACGATGCCAACAACATCAAAGACACGCGGATCACGGCTATCGACGCTCACGCCCACGTCTTCGTGCGCGGCTTGCCGCTTGCGGCGCAGCGTCGCCACGCGCCGGACTACGACGCGACGCTGGATGGCTATGCTGGCCACTTGCTGGCGAACGGTATCTCGCACGCGGTGCTGGTCCAGCCCAGTTTTCTCGGCACCGACAACAGTTTTTTCCTCGATGTAGCGAAGCGTTATCCGCGACGCTTTCGCGGAGTGGCGGTCGTGGATTGCGCAGTCACCGACGCCGAGCTCGCACGGCTCGATAGTACCGGCGTGGTGGGTATCCGATTAAACCTGATCGGTTTGCCGGTTCCTCAATTGAGTGCGCCTGAATGGCGACGATTATTCGCGCGTGTCAATGCGCTTGGCTGGCATGTCGAGGTCCATCGTGAAGCAGTGGATTTGCATGCGGTAGTAAGTCCGCTGCTGGAACAGGGCTGCACGGTGGTCGTTGACCACTTCGGGCGCCCGAATCCGCACACCGGCGCAAACGATCCGGGCTTTGGATGCCTGCTGTCGATGGCTTCGACAGGACGCGTGTGGGTCAAGCTGTCCGCAGCTTACCGGAGTGCGCCCGGCAATGATGGAACGGTCTTGGGGACCGCACTCACCAGCCAGCTTCTGGACGTGTACACACACGAGCGGTTGGTCTGGGGCAGTGACTGGCCGCACACGCAGCATCAGCAACTGGTCGATTACGACGCCACACGGCGTGCGCTCGACCAATGGGTTCCTGACGCGACGCAGCGCGAGCTTATCCTTACTCGCTCGGCCCGCGCGCTGTATCGGTTCGAATAAGCTGCACCCTGGTCACCAACCTCACCAAAGTCACCAACGTCAACACGGAGAGTTCAATCATGTCGCTTCCATCTGCTGAACGTCGCAGCGCCTTCCGCTCGCTGGTTGAAAGCCGGCGCGCGTTGCTCGTGCCCGGCGCCTTTAACGCGCTGAGTGCGCGCGTGGTTGCCGATACCGGTTTTGGTGCGTTGTATATCACCGGCGCCGGCGTGACCAACATGTTTTTCGGCCTTCCGGATCTCGGGTTTATCGGCCTGCACGAAATGGCCGACCATACCGCGCGTATACGTGACGCCGTGGACTTGCCGCTCATCGTCGATGCGGACACCGGCTACGGCAACGCGCTCAATGTGCGTCATGCAGTTCGTACCCTGGAACGCGCAGGTGCCGACGCCATCCAATTGGAAGACCAGGTGAGTCCGAAGAAGTGCGGGCATTTCGCAGGCAAGGCGGTGATATCGACCAGTGAAATGGTCGGCAAGCTCCACGCTGCCGTCGATGCGCGCGAGGATCCCAATCTGCTGATCGTTGCCCGCACCGATGCCTGCGCGACCCATGGATTCGATGCCGCGATTGAGCGCGGACATCGTTTTGCTGAAGCGGGTGCGGACGTTCTGTTCATTGAGGCGGTTGAAACGATCGAGGAGATCCAACGCTTGCCCGCGATGTTCGACGCGCCTCAGCTAATCAACATCGTGATAGGCGGAAAGACGCCGACGCTACCGCAATCCAGGCTGGCCGAACTTGGGTTTGGGATCGCGCTCTACGCAAACGCATCGCTACAGAGCGCCGTATGCGGCATGCAGCGGGCTTTGAGCGTACTCAAGGCTCGAGGTCAGCTCGACGAAGATCCGGGGCTTGTAGTGCCGTTCAACGAGCGTCAGCGGCTGGTCGACAAACCCTTCTATGACCAGCTCGACGAAAAATACGCCGCGCAGGATGACTAAGCCGGTTGCGCGGTAAAGAAAGCGGATCGCTTGCTGCATAACAAAAGGAGACTGACCATGAGCGCCCCTGGAATGGAACGACCTTTGAGTCGGCCAGCGCTGTTGCGATCCATCGCAGGCGGCCTCGCCGGCAACCTGATCGAGTGGTACGACTTTCTCGCGTACAGCATCTTTTCCATTTACTTCGCCAAAGCGTTTTTCCCCAGCGATAACGCCACGGTCCAGTTGATGAACGCGGCAGCAATCGCAGCAGTGGGGTATGTGGCCCGTCCGCTCGGCAGTTGGTTGATCGGTTTGTATGCGGATCGCCGTGGCCGTAAGTCGGCGCTGACCGGGTCGGTGTCGGTGATGTGCATTGGTTCGCTGATCATTGCTGTTACGCCGGGCTACGCGACGATCGGGGCTTTCGCTCCCGCCATCCTGATCTTCGCGCGGCTGTTGCAAGGCTTGAGCATGGGCGGCGAATACGGCACGAGTGCGACCTATCTCAGCGAGATTGCGCCGGCGAATCGCCGGGGCTTTTACCTTGGATTCCTGCAGGTGAGCGTAGTGGCGGGGCAGTTGCTGGCGTTAGGTCTGCTGCTGGTCATGCAGCACGTGCTCTTCACCTCCGGGCAGATCGACAGGTGGGCGTGGAGAATACCGTTTGTGATTGGCGGCGTGCTTGCGTTGTTCGCGCTCTACATGCGGCGCAATGTAGTGGAGAGCGAGGCATTCCAGCACAGCGGGACACGGCACGGTACCCCCATCAGCCGCGAAATGCTGCTCCACTGGCGACAACTTTTATTGGCCGTCGGGATTACCGTGGGCGGGACGGTAGGCTTCTACACCTACACCGTTTATATGCAGAAGTTCCTGGTGAATACCGTCGGGCTCGGCAAGGAATCGGCCACGCTTGTTTCAGCATTAGCGCTGCTGCTGTACATGCCGTTGCAGCCGCTCTTTGGCCTTGCTTCCGACATCCTGGGACGCCGGCCCGTCCTGATCTTTTTCGGGCTAAGTTGCACGCTGTTTTCCGTGCCTATTTTCAACGCGTTAGCAACTACGCACGACCCGCTGGTTGCGTTTGTTTTGTCCTTTTGCGGGCTCTTCATGCTGAGCGGCTTTACGTCGGTTCACATGCTGGCTAAGACTGAACTCTTTCCCGTGCGCATTCGGGCGCTGGCTGTGGGCCTGCCGTATGCCTTGACCACGGCCATCCTCGGCGGCACCACGGAATTCGTTGCGCTGAAGTTCAAGTCGATCGGACACGAGCACTATTTTTACTGGTACGTCAGCGCGTGGTCCGCTATTTCGTTGCTCGTCTATCTGAAGATGCCGGAGACACATGGGCGCAACGTCAGACTCAAGCTTCAGCAGGCTATTGAATGATGAGGGCGGCCGGGAAATCCGCGGGTGGCAGTGGTGAACTACCACCGAACGGTTTAACCGGGGAAGCGGTCGCCGAACATCGGCAGGCCGCTGGCAGAACTTTCAGCGGTCGCTTCATCCTGCAGTACGTCCCAGTGCTCGACGAGTATCCCGTTCTCAAGGCGGACAATGTCTACCGCGATAAGCGCTGCCGGGCCGCCGTTGCCCGAGAAGCGTCCATGCACCATGACGAAGTCGCCTTCGGCCATGATGACGCCGTGCTCATAGACCAGCGTGTCAGGTAAATTTCGGGTGAGTTCGAAAAGGCCTTCGCGACCCGGTGCAATGTGCGCGCTGTGTTGAATGTACTGAGGAGACCAGAATTTCTCGGCGGCTGCATAGTCGCGCCGGTTAAAGAGCGTGTCGAATGCTTCCAGCACGATGCTCTTGTTCTTCTCTTGAGTGCTCATGGCGTTTCCCTTGGGTTACGTTTAGTTAAGCTTCACCGAGTTGGTATTCGTCGGCGCGAGCGGGTTTGTGAACTAGGCCGTTAGCGCCGGATAATCCGTGAAACCGTGAGCGTCCCCGGCGTAAGCTGTCGCCCGATCGAACCGATTCAACGCGGCGCTTGCTCGAATGCGCTCAGGCAAGTCGGGGTTGGCAATGAACATCCGTCCGAACGCAACGGCGTCGGCCAGCCCGGACCCGATCACATGGACAGCTGTCCCGGGGTTGTAGCCACCGGCGGTGATCAGCGGTCCGTCGAATATAGGGCGGAACAGCGCTGCGTTGTTCGCGCTGTCCACGCTCGCGTCATCGCCGAAGCCCGCCGATGACGCACGCGGCTCAATCAAGTGAAGATACGCGAGCTTACGCTGACCGAGTTCGCGAATCACGTGGGTGAAATGAGGCACCGTGTCGCTGTCATGGAGGCCGCCCAGGTTGCCGTGCGGCGACAGGCGCACGGCGGTGCGATCGGAGCCAATAACGTCCGTGATCGCGTCGACCACTTCAAGCAATAGTCGCGTCCTGTTCTCAATCGAACCGCCGTACTCGTCGGTGCGATGATTGCTGCCGTCCTGCAGGAACTGGTCGAGCAGGAAACCATTTGCTCCGTGGATCTCGACGCCATCGAAACCGGCATCGAGCGCATTCCTCGCTGCGCTCCAGAACGACACCACTATCTCTGATATTTCAAGCGTGTCCAGCGCGTGCGGTGTCTCGTAGGGCACCTGCTGAAACACCGGCGTGTACGCGAGGCCCGGCGCTGCTATAGGTGACGGCGCGACGGGCAGGCTGCCGTCGGGGTTGTAGCTCGAATGCGACCAGCGTCCGTGGTGCACGATCTGCAGCATGATCCGCCCGCCCCTCGCATGAACGGCCTCCGTGACCGCGCGCCAACCGGCAACCTGCTCCGGCGAGTAGATGCCGGGCATCTGCGGATAACCGTGTCCGTTGACGCTGATTGCCGTCGCTTCGCTAATGATCAAACCCGCCGTGGCTCGCTGTGAATAGTATTCGGCGCTCATGGGCAAAGGCACTCCGCCGGCTCCGGCGCGCATGCGGGTAAGGGCAGGCATTACAATCCGATTCGGCAACGACAGCGCGCCCAGTTGCAGCGGCAGGAAAAGTGGGGCGGTAGACATGGTGAGAATCCCAATCGAATGCGGTATGGAGCCGAAGACGTGTAGGCGGCCATCAGAGCCCGGTTGACGGGTTGACGCTTAGCTGAAAGTCAAATGACCGAAGTCGAGGGAAACGAGCAGCGGTTCAGGCACCTTCTGCATGTGCTCGTCATAAGCGTAGATGCGCCGCTTGGTCGGCATCTTGATGCCCTGGAAATCGGCGTAATCGCTGACATAGTTGGCGCCGCTTGCGCCGCCCAGAATGTCGACGGTGTAGTCGTGGCGCCGCATCAGTCCGTCCGGACCAAAGTGGGTAATCTGCGTCCGGGTGTGGCTATGGATATCAGCAGGGAACGTCACCTTGAGCCGGCGCCATTCCTCGCCGTTTTCGTGCCAAGGTTCGATCTCTTCGCTCTCGAACCCGGGATACGTGTAGAGGAAGGGCGACGTGAGATAGGTCCACAATGCCTCGCTCGCGAAGTAGGTGACGTGGAATTTGTCCCACGGTGTTTCCTGGACGTGACCGGCGTAGGCGGCCTCGGGGTCATCACGGCTCTCGATCACCGCGCCGTCCAGGGTTTCGATGGATACTCGACCCGGAACAAACACGCTGCGCTGACCGTCGGCCAGGAAGGGCGTGATTGTCAGCCGTTGTTGATGCGTGTCGAGTTCGAAGACCTTTTCATTGAGCAGACCGGTTTGCTGCTTGAGGTGCCAGATCGCGCCGTTAACCGATAGCTCGGCCTTGAGTCGGCTGAACGTGTTCCAGCGGTCCAGGCCACCGTGGGCGTCAACGGCAAAGGCGAGCAGGTCGTTCATGGTCAATCTCCGGTGGTGAATAGAAACGACGCGTACGACGGGGTGGGCTCGCGTTGTCGATGAACACAGGTTAAAGCGACCACCCCCTAACTGGAAGCCGGTCTTTTCAGCTATGACTTATGTGGATTACACATGGGTTTGGGTCAAGAACGTCTGAGGATTGTTCAGTCAACTCTATGAATGATGTCAGCGCCGCGCGCTTCGGTCGAAGATTTATATGCATTGCGCCCGGTAGTTTTGATGGGTCTGCAAGCGAGAAGAGCCAGACGCCCGTTGATTTCGGTTATCTTTTATGTCTTACGCACATTAATTGCCTTACCGCCCCAAGGCCGGTGCCGGCGCAGCTATCTCGTTCCATGGGAACCTTGATGAAAGACATATTCGCGCTCAAGCTCTATACCCGCGTCGCGCGGCTGGGCAGCTTCTCAGCCGCTGCTCGCGAATGCGGACTCTCGCAGTCACAGGCCTCGCGCATCATTGCTGAGCTGGAAGCAGGGCTCGGCGCCCGGTTGCTCTCGCGCACCACACGCGCCGTCGTGCCGACGGAAGCGGGTTCCGAATTCCTTGCCCGGATGGAGCCAATTCTTATGGCTCTGGACGAAGCGGAACATAGCGTTCGTGAAGGGCGCGAGTTGCGCGGGTCGCTGCGAATGAGCATGCCGACCAGCGTGGCGATTCGAGAAGTCATCCCGCGCCTTGCGACTTTCACTGCCAGACATTCCCATCTGCAAATCCAGCTTCTCCTGGAGGATCGAAGGCAGGATCTGGTTCGCGACGCCGTCGATGTTGCGATCCGCCTTGGCCCGCTGGCGGATTCCGGAGCAACAGCGAAACTTATCGCAACGATCCCTCGCATGATCCTCGCGGCGCCGAGCTATCTTGAGCGTGCGGGGATACCGGTGAGGCCCGAAGATCTCGTTTCGCACAGAATAGTGGGTGGCCCTGCGACATCGGTTCCGTGGGCGTGGAAGTTCGAGCGTGATGGTGAGACTGTGGAGGCGGAAGTCTCGCCGCATTTCACGACAAACGAGAACGAAGGCGCGGTTGCTGCCGCGGTGGCGGGTTTTGGCATTACGTCGACGACTGGATGGGCATGCCGACGTGAACTCGAAGACGGATCGCTAGTTGCGCTGCTCACGGACTGGAAAACCGTTGATGTTCCCGTGCACGCCTATTTTCCGCTAGGCCGCGCTACACGCGCAGCGGGCCGTGCGGTGATCGAGCACCTGATAGCCGACCTTCGAATGGCAGAAGACACTTTGCGCTCAATGTCCTGACGCGAAGAAAGAGCCGGACTTGAACACACGATCGCGATTGCATTCGGGCCCTGCGCTCGCTTGTGCATTCGCCGGAACCATGTCAATCTATTTCCCATTCGCCGTGCAGTGTCCGCATTGAAAGAATCGATTCCCAGCGGTTCCTGCAGAAGCTTGCAAACCTGCGAGCTGCGTCGCGCGAACCGTTCGTTCCCAAGATCAATACAAGAACAAAAAAGCGCACTTTGGACGAGGTCGCTGTTTCACTAAGGTGCTTCATTAATAGACGGAGTCAGCCATGTCTATTGTTGCCATTGATGGTGTGCGTTGGACCAATGATCGCGTCACTCATGTGCGTTGGGGAAACATCGATGAATTGACGGCCAACTGGACGTCTGCGCCCAAAGTCGTCGATGTGGACCACGTCGTAAAAGTCCTCGAAAAAGGGGAGATGGTGCGCACGGTGTTCAAGCTCGGCGGGCGAAGCTATCTGGGTCCTCAGATTAGCTCGATCCCCTACGCTAACGGGCACATTGGCATTGAAACCTCTTTTGAAGAGGGTCGGATTGAAAAAACGCTGGAAGATCTGCCGAGTGTTTAATCGATTCGACTGACTTCGTTTTACTTTTCGGCGAAGACGGACTTGCTTATGGGGGCGGGGCAATCGCGCTTCGCCCGAGCGGGTCGTTGAAATCATTCGTCCAGGAACAACTGCTCCAGTTCGTCGGAATAAACGTCCGCCAGCAGCGTGCGCAGCTTCAACGCCTTGGCTGCGCCATAGGCGTTTTCGAAGCGTCTCTGCGCTTCATTCCAAAGCACTTTGGACTCGGCCAGCTTGTTTTTTCCAGCCGGCGTCAAGGCAACCAGGCGCCCGCGTTTATCCGTTTCATCGGGAAGCAATTCGATAAAACCGTCGCGCTCAAGCGGCTTGAGATTGTGTGAAAGTGCGGAGCGGTCAAGCACCATGTCTCTAGCCAGATCGCTCATGTTCGGCGTGCCTGCCCGATCGATATGCGCCAGTGTTGAATGCTGCGACAGCTTGAGGCCGCAAGGCGCGAGCACAGTGTCGTAAAGCTGTGAGAGCCTGCGCGTGGCTTTGCGCAACGCGGCGCCGTTGCATATAGAGATTGCGGCAGACGAGTGCTGCTTATTCGAAATGTTCATGGCGCTCGTGAAAATGACGGTTCGAAAGATCATCAGGCAATCTTAGTCTATTGACACATCCAGACGCATGGCGGACTGCCGATCGTGATGAGGCGCCGTTTCCTCGGCGCTTATCAACAGCCAGCAAACCGCGCTCGCCACGAATGCAACAACGGAAGCCGCGAGCAGCACCCCTTCGTACCCGTAACCAAGGCTGGTTCGCGCGATGGATCCAAGGCCTTGATGCGATGAAATCAGCGACGCCGCGGAAGCCAGGTTTCCATTCGCGATAGAGCGCGTAATCTCGAGCTTGTCGTGGGCGCTGATTGCCGGCAGTTCTCTTCCAATGCTTACCTGGATCCGATAAAACAATAACGCGCCGAGTGCCGCGAACCCCACCACAATGCCGCTAAACCGCATGGTCCCTGATACCCCCGACGCCATGCCTGCCCGTTCCACAGGAATCACGGTCATGCTGACCTTGGCGATCTGACCGTTGAGGATTCCGGCACCGGTGGAAGCAACGAGCATGGGGAGAAAGATCGCACCATAGCTGAACGCCTGGATTTCCAGCGCGGTTCCGAACAAACCAACTGCGACCAGCAACAGGCCGCAAACGAGCAGCATGCGTCCTGACATTCGATGATCGAGGTACACCGACACAATGCGCGGCACTCCGAACAAAGGCACAGCGAGCGGCAGCATCAGCAAGCCCGCATTCAGCGGAGAATAGCCGAGCGCGCTTTGAAAGAAGAAGGGCAGATAGGTCAGCATGGTCAGGAACGCGACCGCGTACGACACGCCGGCCAGACTCGCACCCAGGTAGGTCCGCTTGATGAAATAGCCAAGCTCGACCATAGGTCGTGCCTGCTTAAGCTCGACGATTACGAACGCAATGAGGAAAATGGCTGAGCCCGCCAGCCGCGCCCTGACGGACGTACTAAGCCAGCCTTCGCGATTGCCTGAAATCAGCGCCCAGGTCAGCAGCCCGAGAAATGCACTGAACGTCAGAACGCCCCAAATGTCGATGGCGATTGCATGCGGATCCTTGGATTCATCGACTACGAAATACGTTAGCGCGATCATGACTACGCCGACCGGCAAGTTCACATAGAAAGCCCACTGCCAGCCCAGCGACTGCGTGATCAATCCGCCCGCCACAGGCCCCAGCATGATGGCCACACCGATCACCGAACCCCAGAATGCGAACGCCTTGGCACGCTCCTTCCCTTGGAATCCATGCGCAAGAACTGCCAGTGCAGCACTAAGCTGCAACGCAGCGCCAACGCCTTGCAGCGCGCGTGCGGCATTCAACACAACCGTTGATGTAGCAGCGCCGCAGAAGAAAGACGCGGTGGTGAAGACAAGCAAGCCAATGATCAACAAGCGCTTTCTGCCGAAGCGGTCGGCGAGTGCGCCGGCAGGCATTACCAACGTTGCAAATGCGAGCGTGTAAGCCGAGATCACCCATTCAATCGCGACGAAATCCGCATGCAGCGATCGCGCAATCGACGAGAGCGACACCGCCACAATATTGGCGTCCAGGTTGATCATGAATGACGGTACGGACACGCATAACAGCAACAGAAATCTTTTCTGCATATCTTCGCCTTGATGGGATGACCGGTGGCCGGGCTGGGGCGCATCGACCCGTTGCAAGACCATTCAAAGTAGTTGCATATGCCAATATATTATCCCGTGCAGCGATTTAGCAAGCAAATTCTGTTGCGTCCCTATGCGCGATAAGACCGCTCTTGGCGGAAATGAAGACGCACGGATGCCCGTGCGCGTGTGTTCTGGAGGAGTGCGGAGATGTTTGCGCGAGGATGCCAGAGGCTCTACAAGGCGAGCTTATAACCCTCGTGGCTAGCCTTGAAGCCGAGCTTTTCGTAGAACCGGTGGGCGTCGGTACGGCTCTTGTCGGTCGTGAGCTGGACCAGGCTGCACCCCCGCGACTTGCATTCGGAGATCGCCCATTCGAACATCTTCTGGCCCAGTCCGGAATCACGGCGATGTGTAGCGATTCGAACCGCCTCGATTTGTCCTCTCCACGAACCCATGCGTGCAATGCCGGGGATGAACGAAAGTTGAAGTGTGCCGATTATCTCGCTGCCGTCGGCAACAACCACTAGTCGCTGGTTCGCATCGGCTTCTATTGCCCGGAATGCATCGACATATCGTTGGTCAAGCGGCGTGCTGGTGATTTCTCTCTTGCTCCCGAGTTCGTCGTCGGCCAGCAACGCGACGATTGCAGGGATATCGGCTAAGAGAGCGGTCCGGAAAACAATGTGTTCCATGGTGGAACCTCAGAGGGCGGTAGTTGAAGGGTGCCAAGTCGGGTTGCGGGTCGTCCGGAGAGCGACGCTATTCATCGTTGCCCAGAAGCGTGCGCAGCATGCGTTCGGGGTTGGCCAGGAACGACCGCATGACCTGGAAGTGTTCTGTCTCTTCGTAACTGACGCGCGCTACCCCTTCCGTAGTGAACTCGTAGATCCACGCGTCCGGATACGCCATCAGGATAGGCGAGTGAGTGGCAATGATGAACTGGGATTCATCGCGGGCCAGGTCATGAAATCTCGCCAGTGCAGTGAGTTGTCGTTGTGGCGACAACGCGGCTTCCGGTTCGTCGAGGAGGTAAAGACCCTTGCCGCCGAAGCGGTTCATTAGCAGCGCCAAAAAAGACTCTCCATGTGAACGCTCGTGCAGGGAATTTCCTCCGTAGGAGTTGATGACGGGAGGACCGAACGAAAACTCCGAATCAAGGTTCTCGATCTCGGTGGCCACGTTGAAGAAGCTCTCTGCGCGCAGAAAGAAGCCATCTTTTGGCCGTTTCACTCCTTTAGCAATACGCAGGTATTCGTCGAGCACGGAGTGCGATGCCCGGGTACCGAAGTTGAAATTCTTCGTGCCGCCTTCGGGATTGAATCCCATCGATACAGCGATAGCCTCGAGGAGCGTCGATTTCCCGGAGCCGTTTTCGCCTACGAAGAAAGTAATCTTTGGATGCAACTCAAGGGTGTCCAGCGCCCGGACTGCGGGCAGCGAGAACGGATAGCGTTCGAATGACTCGACCTTGTCGCGCTGCAAGCTGATCCGGCTGATGTACTGGGTAGAGATCATGAAGTAGGCGTCACGCTTTCACGGACGCATGGATACTATGGGAAGCTGCATCTAACGCCGCTTTGACGGCGCTATCTTAACCCGGCGGGTCACCGCGAAAATGAAGCGAGCGGCGACCGGCATGACGTCGGTCATTTACAATGCTCGAAATTTTTCGTGCTGCCTGAATGCAATTCAGGCGTTCCCACAAGCGAGGTCTTCATGATCGTCAAACCACGCGTGCGCGGCTTCATTTGCGTGACTACTCATCCCGTCGGCTGCGAGGCCAACGTCGAGAATCAGATCGATTACGTGACGGCACAAGGCCCCATTGCTGCGGGACCCAGAAAAGTCCTGGTGATCGGCGCTTCGACCGGGTACGGACTTGCTGCCCGGATCACGGCGGCATTTGGATGCGGCGCCGATACCCTCGGTGTTTTCTTCGAACGTCCAGGCGAAGAAAGCAAACCCGGCTCGCCCGGCTGGTACAACACCGCAGCATTCACCAAATTTGCGGCCGCGAAGGGACTCTACGCAAAGAGCGTCAACGGCGACGCTTTCTCTGACGAGATCAAACAGAAGACAATCGATATCATCAAGCGCGATCTCGGGCAGATCGATCTGGTCGTGTACAGCCTCGCGTCACCGAGACGGACGCACCCGAAGACGGGGGAGGTTTTTACTTCCACACTGAAACCGGTCGGCAAGGCCATTACGCTGCGCGGCCTCGATACCGACAAGGAAGTTGTCAAGGAAAGCAGCCTGGAACCGGCGACGCAAAGCGAGATCGATAACACCGTGGCCGTGATGGGCGGTGAAGACTGGCAGATGTGGATTGATGCGTTGCTTGCAGCGGGTGTTCTGGCAGAGGGCGCGAAGACCACCGCGTTCACGTATCTCGGCGAGAAGATAACTCACGACATATATTGGAACGGTTCCATAGGCGCTGCCAAGAAAGACCTGGATCACAAGGTCCTTGCGATTCGCGACAGCCTGTCCGGTCACGGAGGCGACGCGCGCGTCTCGGTATTGAAAGCGGTGGTCACGCAGGCAAGTTCAGCCATTCCCATGATGCCGTTGTACTTGTCCCTGCTGTTCAAGGTCATGAAAGAAGAGGGGACGCACGAGGGTTGCATCGAACAGGTTTACGGCCTCTACAAAGACAGCTTGTATGGCGATTCGCCGTGCATGGATCAGGCGGGCCGGTTGCGTGCGGACGCCAAAGAACTTAGTCCGGCAGTGCAGGCTCGCGTGCAGCAACTCTGGGATCAGGTCACTACCGACAACCTCTATGAACTCACCGATTTCGCCGGCTATAAGCGCGAATTTCTGCGGTTGTTCGGGTTCGAGATCGACGGAGTCAACTATGAAGCCGATGTCAATCTCAAGGTCGACATTCCCGGCATCGTCCAGAATTAGATCCCCATGCGTCAAAGCCGCATAGGACGAGCGCCCCAAGCGGCAACGACTTCTTTAGCGTTCGCGTCACCCTTGCACGCGCCAGCCGAGTCCCAGGCTCTTCTGTAAAGAGACAAAATCCTTCAGCAATTCAGCTTGTCCCGAGACTACATTCTGCTGTGCGCTGAACTGCGTCCGTTGGGTATCGAGCAGATCGATGAGGCTTGATGTACCCGCTGTATAACGCTGACGCACCAACGTAAGCGAGCGGTCCGCCGATGCTTGCACTTGCTGCAGCGTAGCCAGATGTTCGCGCTGATGCCCATAACGCGACAACGAAGTATTCGCGTCCTGCAACGCCGCGAGCACCGTATGCGCGTATTTCGCATCGGCCTCGTCGCGCGATGCTTCGGCGCCGCGAACGCTCGAGAGCGTGCGGCCGAAGTCCAGCACGTTCCACTGCAGATAAGGCGCACCAATCCAGCTGAAATTGTTCTTGCGGACAAGGTGGCCCGGATCAGCGGCGGTATAGCCGATGTCACCGAACAACGTCACCTTCGGGAAGAAGTCCGCCTTGTGCTCGCCGATCTGCGCGTTGCTCGAAGCAAGGCGTCGTTCCGCCGCGCGGATGTCGGGCCGTTGCTGCAGCATTGAAGCGGGGTCACCGATAGCCACGGACACCGGCAAGGTCGGCATCGGCCGCTGCGCAGATAACGCCTGATCGAGCGCGCCCGGTGCCTGTCCGGTCAATACCGCGAGCTGATCAAGCGATTCGGCGACTTGCTCGTCTAGCGGCTGCAGCGTCGCACGGGTGTTCTCGACCTGCGTGGTCAGGCGCTCCACATCGACGTCGGCCGCCGTGCCGTGTGCGCGGCGCTGTTGCGTCAACGTGAGCATCTGCTGCTCGAGTTCCGCGGAGTGTTGTGCAAGCGTCAGGCGCTGTTGCTCATCACGCAGGTCAACATAAGCTTGCGCGACTTCCGCCGCGAGCGACACTTGGGTGTCGGCGAGATCGGCGTCGACTGCATCCGCTTCCGCCGTCGCAGCTTCCACCGCGCGTCGCGTGCCGCCGAACAGATCGATTTCCCACGATGCATCGAAGCCCGCCGTATAGAGCTGCAGCGGTCCTCCTCCGGATGAAGATGAACCGCCCGAACTGCCTTGAGAAGATGACAGCGAACTCAGGTTGGGCTCGCGCACGCGCAACGCGGCGGCGTCGAAAGACGCGGTCGGCATGCCGTTCGCTTTTTGGTGCTGCAACTGCGCGCGTGCTTCGCGCAAACGCGCTTGCGCTGCGTGAACGTCCGGGTTATGAGCGAGCGCGGCGTCGATCAGCGTGTTCAGTTGCGGATCATCGAGCGACAGCCACCATTGACTCGGTGCGCGTGTCGAGACCATGCCGGCCGCGGGCGTACGGACGAAGCTGGAAGCATGGGCCGCGTCGGGTGCGACCTGGGGCGCGCCCGCATAGTCGGGGCCGACGGTGCAGGCCGAGAATGCGCAGACAGACGCCAGCAGCGTTAGTAAAAAGGGAGCAGTAGGGCGAGGGAACATCGTGGATAGTGTCTTTGCCGTCAATGGCCGGCGGATGTCGAAACGGGGCCGCGCGGAGTCTTCAGGAGGAGCGCAAGCGGCACGCAGGCAAGCAGCGCGAGACCGAGCAGATAGAACGTTTCAGAGTACGTAATGACGGTAGCCTGCATATGGATCTGCACGGCTATCTGGCCGAGCGCACGCATTTTGGAATAGGCCATGTCGCCGGTTTGCGCGAACCAGCTCGCGGCACTCGACGTCAGGCGCTCCTGGCCCACCAGCGAGTTGGCGGTCAGCGACTCGCGGATCATTGCGGTATGGAAGGTCGTGCGCCGGTCAATCACGGTCCCGATGATGGCGAGCCCAACCGAGCCGCCAAGATTGCGGGCCATGTTGTAGAGACCGGCTGCGTCGCCGGAGTCTTCGCGCGAGACCGCTGCCATTGACGCCTGGTTCAACGGCATCAGCGCGAGGATTTGCGCAAAGCCGCGTATTAGCTGCGACCAGAAGAAGTCGTGGCCGACGCTCTGCGCAGTCAGGTCAATATCGAGCACGCAGCTCAACGCAAACAACAACAGTCCACCGATCACGAGCATGCGAAAGTCGAGCTTGCCGAGAATGCGTGGCAGGATCGGCATGATCAGAAACGCCGGCACGCCCGATATCAACATGATCGCGCCCGATTGCTGCGCGTTGTATCCGGACACTATGCCGAGGAACTGCGGCAGCAGGTACGACACGCCGTACAGCCCTGCCCCGACCGCAAACACAATGACAATGACGCTTGCATAACGCGGATTGCGCATCAGGCTCAGACGCATGATCGGCCGCTTCGCGGTGAGTTGCGAAATGGCGATCAGCACCATGCCCGCCAGCGACACGCAGGTCAGCGCGATAATCGTGCTGGACTCAAACCAGCGTTCGCGTTGTCCTTCTTCGAGCACCACGGTCAACGAGCTGAGGCCGATCGTGAGGCCGATAATGCCGACCCAGTCCGCCTTGAAAAACGTGCTCCACTGCGGCCGGTCCGACGGCAGTCCTACGATCAGCAAGGTGATCAGCGCAATACAGACAGGCAGGTTGATAAAGAAGCACCAGCTCCAGCTGATGTTCTCTGCCAGCCAGCCACCGAGCACTGGTCCCAGCAGCGGACCCAGCAATACGATCAGGCCGAACATGGTCATGCCAACGGGCATCTGCGAGCGTGGCAACCGGGTGCGAATGATGGTCTGCGCCGTCGGGATCATGGCGCCGCCCGCGAAGCCCTGGCCAATGCGGCCGGCAATCATCATGGGCAAGCTGTGCGACCATCCGCACATCATGGAGAACGCGATAAACAGCGTGGCATTGGCGAGCAAGAAGTTACGCAAGCCGAACACGCGCGTGAGCCACGCCGCGAGCGGGATCATCACGATCTCGGACATCAGGTAGCCGGTCGAGATCCACGTACCCTCGGTCCCGGTTGCACCAATCTCGCCCTGGATCTGCGGCAAGGCCGAATTGGTGATCGAGATATCCAGCGTGGCCATCAGTGCGCCCAGCGAGCCGGCCGCAACCGCGAGCCAGTCCGCCGCGCTCGCGCGCTCCTCCTCCGGCGCGGGTGCAGCAGGCACTGGAGCCGCTGCCGTGGTCACATCAGCCATGGTTGTTCTCAGCTTTGATGCGCTCGTCGCCCTCGCGGGAGGAGCGTGTATCGACATCGGCGGTCACCGACAAGCCGGGCAGCAGCACGCTGCGTGTCTCCGGCCCTGTCTCAATGCGAATGCGCACAGGAATTCGCTGGACGATCTTGGTGAAATTGCCCGTGGCGTTTTCCGGCGGCAGCAGCGCGAACTGGGCGCCGGTGCCGGGCGCAAAACTGTCGACTACGCCGTGCAAGTCCGTGCCTGGCAGCGCATCCACATGCAGGATCACGGGCTGGCCGACGCGCATGTGGCCGACCTGCGTTTCCTTGAAGTTGGCGGTCAGATAAGTGCTTTGCACCGGCACGACCGACAGCATCCGCGTGCCCGGTTGCACGTACTGACCGACGCGAACCGAGCGGTCGCCCACCTTGCCGGCCAGTACGCTGCGTACGACGGTGTCCTGCAGGTCGAGGTGCGCTTGCCGCGCGCTTGCTTCCGCTGCCTCGAGCTGTGCACGCGCCTGCGCGATCTGCGCGGTGGTGGCGGCGATCTGTGTCTCGGCGGCATCGACTGCGGCAGTGTTGGCTGCCAGCGTTGCCAGTGCCTGATCCCGTGTGCTGGTCAACTCAGACAGCCTTTCGCTGGTTTCAGCGCCTGTGGCAGCGAGCGGTGCGTAGCGCTGGACTTCGTCGCGGGCATGCTGGGCGCTCACTCGTGCGACCTGCTGTTGCGCTTTGGCCTGTTCAATGTTGGCGTGCTGCTGGAGGATGTCAGCTTGAGCGCGCTGGATATCCGCGGCGCGCGCAGCGATGGTCGCCTGCGCCTGGTCGAGTGCGACCTGATACTGGCGGGTATCGAGCCGGACCAGCGGGTCGCCGGCCTTCACCGTGGCGTTATCGCCAACGTAGACATCGGTCACGTAGCCGCTGACCTTGGGCGCAACCGTGACACTGTCGGCTTGCAAATAGGCGTCGTCAGTGCTTTCAATAAACCGTCCCACTGTCCACCAGCGGGCAAGCCAGATTCCCGCAACGATCAGCGCAACAATCCCAAGCCCCACCAGGATCAGGCGTTTTCCAGATCGGCGCGTGGGCGAAGCGGTGGAATCTTGCGGTACTTCATGCGGAGGCGCCCCGGCGGTTGTTGACATCTTTGATCCAAATTATTCCAATCGGAACAATTATTCCAGTTGGTAAAATTGTGTCAAGTGATATATTTGTTTAGTTGACGGGAGAGGCACGAATGAACGACACAAAACGGCTACGCCGTCCGTCGGCCGGCGGATACGTGCGAGGCGACGAGACAAGGTTGCGAATCATCGAAGCGGCTATTGAGTCCTTTGGTGAGCATGGTTTCGAGGGCGCGTCGACGCGCGACATCGCCGCGCGCGCCGGGGTCAATGCACCCGCGCTGCAGTATTACTTCGAGAATAAAGAGGGGGTGTACCGGGCGTGTGCGGAATATCTCGCCGACTCGTCATGGGTCACGCTTGAGCCGGTGGTGACTTACGCCGCCGATGTGTTGAGCAGGGACAGCGATATTCCAGTGCTGATCGATGCTTTCATTCGCATTCAGGAAGCGCTTGCGGACCGTATGTTCGTGAAGGCTTGCGGTACTTCCAACCAGCGGCTTTTCTTTACGCGCGAACAGGCAGGACATGAGCCGACCATTGCTTCGGACATCATGATGCGGCGTGTGCGGCAACCTTTGAACGATGTTGGCACGCGTTTGATCGCGCGCATCACGGGCACGAAACCCGACGATCAGCTTACGATGATTCGGATGCTGAGTTTGCACGGTCAACTGTTGATGTTCCATGTCGCGCCGCGCACGACGCTTGCATTGCTTGGATGGAAGGAGATAGACGCCGAGAAGGGCGACTTGCTCAAGGCAACGGTGCGCGCGCAGACGCAGATCCTGCTTGAGCAATGGAGCAGAGAGGGATTGGCCAAGAAGCCGAAACCGAGCGCGCGCAAGAAGCCTGTCGTGAAGACGGCGCTCAAGAAACCTGCGGCCCGTAAGAGCACTGTGGCTGCCGCAAAAAAGTAACAGACGGGGCGTTGCGTGCTCCTGTCAGGCAACGCCGGGGATCCAGCCTCGTATTATCGGCGGGCTTCAAAGATGAGATTGAACGGCGTTGCCGTCGCCCGGCGAAACTGCCGGAAACCTCCTTCTGTGACTACGTCGTGAATCCGCCGCTCGCCGGCTTGCGCGCCCAGGCACATGGCGCCGGCCTGCGCTCGTGAAGCCGGTGTACAAATCAACGTGGATGCTGAGTAAAATATCCTCCCAACAGGATTCAGGTTTCCTTCAAGCGTGTCGTTGGCAAACGGTTCGACGATCATCCACGTGCCATCCTCGGCCAGGGTTTCATACACGTGACGCGCCGCTCCGAGTGGATCGCCCATGTCGTGAAGACAGTCGAACATGGTGACGAAGTCGTAGTCGCTTCCCGGGTAATCACTGGCCGAAGCGACTTCGAAACTCGCGCGGTCACTTACGCCTGCCGTTGCCGCCGACTCTCTCGCATGCTCGATAGATCCTTCGTGATAGTCGTAGCCCACGAATGTGGATTGCGGATAAGCCTGCGCCATGATGATGGTGGACGCGCCGTGACCACAGCCAATATCTGCCACGCGTGCGCCGCTTTTCAGCTTCGCCTCGATGCTGCCAAGCGACGGAATCCAGTCGTTCACAAGATACGCTGCGTAGCCCGGACGGAAGAAACGCTCGGTGCCGTGAAAGAGCGAGACATCGTGCTCATGCCATCCAACCCCTAGTCCGGTCTTGAACGACTTCACCATCTTCGGGATGATCTTGAACTGCGCGACGGCGATCTGGAACGCGCCAGGTATGAACGCCGGGCTGCCTTCCTCGGCGAGCGCGAAGGACTGTTCTTCGCTAAGGCCAAAGCATTCCGACGCAGGATCATAAGTGACGTAGCCGCTCGCGGCCTGGGCGCTTAACCACTCGCGAACATAACGCGCATCTGTTTCGGTCGCTTGTGCGAGTTCTTCCGCGCGTAGCGGCTTGGCGGCGAGCGCCTTATAAAGCCCGAGTTGATCGCCGACGACAACGGTGGCCGCATGCATCACGGCGCCGAGATCGTGGACAAACCCTCCCATGAATGCATCGAGTTTTGACTGGTCGACTGCCATGACATGCTCCCTTAAAAGCATTCCGGTTGAAATGGGCGGCGTTTAGCTTAACCTGGTTCGTCATACTTATTATTTAATCGATGCCACTTGGTGAGGGTACGTTTCGATCGTTCAACAGCGAGTCATGCGGCTCTCGGTGAATCGACCGGCGGAGTGCCTTGGTGGAACAACGCGCTCAACTGGGCACGCAGTTCGGGAGAGTCGGTGTGTTTATGAACTGACACGGCATGCTGGACGGCGGCATCCAGGAGTTCCTGGTCGGAGTCTGCGGACAGCGCGATGCTGCAGTTCATCTCGCTAGGAAACTCGCGACAGTCGATGTATTTGCGGGTCATGGCATCATCCCTCAATTACGTAGTACGGAGTTAAGTGACAAAGAAGGGCCGGGCGGCGCCACTCACCTTCCAGCGAATCAGCGCCTGCGAAGATTATAGGTCGCTGACAAGGAGCTTGCGACCTCATTCACGGCAACGCCGAGGATATAAAGCACCACGGTTCAGGCGGGAAATTTTTATTTCGCTAGCGAGATAAAAAACGGAGATAAAAGAGGAGATAAATAGAGCGGATGAACGCTCGTTCGGCTAATCGTCTTCACTTTGGAAACTTTTCTGAACCGAGGGTTATCAGATGCACGAGGCAGATGCACGAGGACCGTTGGTAGTGCTGCCATGGAACTGTAAGTAATGGGGGCTAAGCTGGTCGTGCAATAACGGTGGAGTTACTCCTCCTCTGCATTTGATCGCCGGTCGTCATGGCCCCGATCGTCCTTCATCGGTAATCTTGCCGCGGTTGTCGATGCAGGCACTCCACCTCTCACACGAAAGGAGACGCACTTAATGACGCAGTGTTCCCGAAGTTTGTTGTATCGCCGGCTGGCGACGGTCGCTATAGCGATTGCCGCCGCAACGTCCGTACTACCGGCACAAGCGCAGCACCATGACGACCACGGCGGCGGCCACGGTGGATACCATGGTGGTCACGGCGATAACCATGGCGGTTATCGAGGAGGCGGCGGTGGCGGAGGCGGTGGTGGCCTGCTCGTCGGCGCGCTGCTGGGTGTTGTAGCGGGTGCGGCTATCGCGGGCGCCGCCACGCAGGCGCCTCCTCCTGTGGTCTATTCAGCACCGCCTCCGCCGCCTCCGCCGGGCGTCGCGTATTACCCGAATAGTTATCCTGCTGGTTACTGAGTACTGAGCTTGTCATTCCGAGCCCGCCGACCTCGCTGAAAGTACATTGAGCTCATCGAGTACCTTGGCCGGCAACATGACCACAACGCGTCCTGATAGAAACGCCGCGAATCTAACAACTCAATTCAAGCCTCCCAACATGAAACCATCCATTCGTATTGCTGTTGCACCTGCATTGTTCGCGCTTGCCTGCTTCACGACGTCCGCATGGGCGCAGACCCCGGCGGCAAGCGATTCGGCCGCTTCGGCACCGATGAGCCATGCACAGAAGCACGCAGACTTCGTGGAGAAGCGAATCGACGACCTGCATGCGCAGATGAAGATCACGAGCCAGCAGGCGCCACAGTGGGATGCCTTTGCGCAAACGATGCGTGACAACGCGACCAAGACCGATCAGGCCTTCCACGATCGTGCGCACAAACTGCCTTCGGAGAATGCAGACGAAGCGATGAAGTCCTACGCTGAGTTGTCCCAGTTGCACGCAGACAATATGCAGAAGCTGGCTGCGTCGTTCAGCGCGCTTTACGCCACGTTGTCCGACGAGCAGAAGAAGATTGCTGACCCGCTGTTCCGAAATGACCACGGGAAGAAGCATGGTGGGCCGCGCAAGCATAAGCCTGCGGCAGCCGCTCCGGCACCAGCATCGAACTAAGCATCTGCAGTTCTACAGCGCGAGCTCTTAGCCGGTACGGCGGGGCTCAACTTCCTTCGGATAAAGGACTCGGCTGGAATTCTTTATCTGAGGGGATCGGTTTTTTGCAGCGTCACGCGGTCGGCTAGACTACGGTTTTCCCGGGAGCAAAGATATGGTCGCAGCGCTGATTGTGATCGATGTTCAAGAGGGCCTGTTCCGGCTGTCTCCTTCACCGGCGTTGTCAGGGGATGTTTTCGCCCGCATCAACGAACTGACTTCGCGGGCGCGTGCCGCTAGCGTTCCGGTGATTTTTGTTCAGCATGAAACCGCAACAGGTGACCTTGAATACGGCTCGCCCGGCTGGGCTCTTGCTAAAGAGCTGGACGTCCACGCGTCTGACCAGAGAGTCCGTAAGACAACCCCGGACTCATTTTTGAGGACGAACCTTGGCTCGATGCTTGAGAGCGGTGGCGTATCCAACGTTGTCGTATGCGGCTACGCCACGGAGTTCTGTGTTGATACAACGGTGCGCCGTGCCGCGGCTCTCGGATACGGCGTGACACTCGTCGCCGACGCTCACACCACGCACGACAAGACCCACGCCACTGCTGCCCGAATCGTCGAACATCACAATGCGACCTTGCCGGAGATCGGCAGTTTCGGCCCGACCATAGAGGCAGTTGCTACCGCCAACATTCGCTTCGATGCCGGCAAGGCATTCACGTGATCGCTTATCCCCTTACGATCCGCAGACGAGCGTTGGGTCTGCCCAGTCCGCTACGTCATTGATGACGCCATCTTGCGCATCGGTCACAACAAGGCGAAGGGTCTGGTAGCCGTTCAAGCCCACGCGGACGGTCTTCGTCGGCGATGATCCGTTGATCACACCGCTGTCATAGAGCATGACGTTGTCGGCCCAGACCTGGAAGTCCACGGTGCCCGCGCCTTTTGCCGCAGCGTCCAAACCGATATCGCTCTGGAACGTGCTGCAGTGTCCACCGAGTCGATAGACCATCTGCGCCGGTGCGTTCACCGTGAGGCCATCGCGGTATGACGTCCCATTGACGCTGATCGCAGCCGTCGCGGTTGCGCCGACCGGCAACACGTCATTGCTGGGCCAGACTTTGACGGCGACTGCTCCGGCCTGTGTGCTGGCCCAGATCCAGTTCGAAAGCGCGAGCGGGGCATTGAACGCGAGTGGATCGGTACCCGTCAGCTTCAACAGCACCGTGCCGGTTGCCGGCACGCTTGCGCTATAACTTCCCGTCGACACCGCCGGCGACAAGACTGCTCCAGTCAGCAGATTCGTCACTTGCACCGGTCCGCTTAGCGCAAGGTTGGCAAAGTTGACCGTAGCGGTCGCAGCGGTCGATCCACGATTGAGCAGGGCCACGGCACGCGTGCCGCTTGCTTGCAGCGGCTTGGTCCAGACCTGCAGGGTGGCGGAACTATCGGCCGCGTCGGGCACGGCTTGCAAGGCCAGCGCGTCCTGACTCACCGAGATCGCACCGGCGTTGGTGAGCAACGCGAGCGTGCTGGCACTTTGGCTGCGGACGTCGTTACCGGCATTCAAGGGGCTTGACATCATTGCCCACATTGCGAAGTGAGCGGTGTCCTGGTCAGGCGTCATGCCGCGGCCGACCTCGAGCATGTCCATGTCGTTGAAGTAGCCGGGAATTGTCCACGATGCATCCTTCGCGCTGATATCGATGATGGATACCACCGACGTAAAGGTATTCGTGATGTCCTGCGAGATGCGCGAGGTATCGGCATACGCGGGCACGTACAACGTGCCGTCGGAGGCGAAGTTGGTTGGGAGGGTTTGATTCGCGCTGTAGGGGTTGATGCTTAGGTACATCGCCCGGCCGGTCGCGGCGATGCCTGCCCGCATGGCAGGGAATGCGCTGAGATTGCCGCCGCAATAGTCGAGCTTGATGTAGTCGACACCCCAGCTCGCGAACGTGGCTGCGTCGACACTTTCATGTCCGAGGCTGCCTGCGCCCACTCCAGGCGGGTAGGTCGGCGGGCGCGTGCCGTGCGCAAGTGCGGCGCAGGTGTTGGTGCCGCCGGATGTATAGAGCCCGAATTTCAGGCCCTTGCTATGGACGTAATCGGCAAGCGCCTTGATGCCGCTCGGGAAGGTGGTGGGGTTGGCATAGAGCTGACCGGTGGCGGGATCGCGTCCGCCTACCCAGCAGTCATCTTGCGTCACGTATTGATAACCCGCCGCGGCCATGCCGCTTGCAGCGATCGTGTCCGCCACTGACTTGATGACGTTCTCGTTCACGTTGCACGCAAATGTGTTCCATGAATTCCAGCCCATGGGTGGTAATGCGTAGCGTACGGTAGTTTTTGCGATGCCGGGGTCCGGCGTCCCGGAAGAAACCGCGCCTCCGTCCGAGCCGTTGCCTCCGCAACTCGCCAGCAAAACTAACACCAATGCAACTTGTACGAGGCCATATGCTCGCATTGTCATGATTGTCTCCTACCGATTTCGTTACCTAAGTAGTGGTAACTAATTCTGGCCAGTCCGGCTCTGATGTTGTGCAGTCGAGCTTAGGGCCGGGAGTGGAAACGGTGCAAGCCGCGGCGCAGCGAAACCACATACTAGGATGTTGACGAACAAAGTCTAAGAAGGCCTTCTCACCGAAGCGTTCGCTAACGCGCAAGAAAAAAGGCTGGGCGCCTGAGCACCCAGCCTTATAGTTGCATCGTGTATCACGCGGCTTCATTCACTCCCGCTGCTATTTCGAAAGCATCACGTAAGCTCACGTCCACCGGTTTCATCGAGCATGGAAACAGCGATCAGCGAAATGATCACGCATGCGATCATGTACCACGCGGGGGCCATCGTATTGCCGGTCACCTTGATCAGCCACGCCACCACCAGTTGCGCCGAGCCGCCAAACACCGACACCGCCACCGCATACGCACTCGCAAGATATCCCGCGCGCACGTGCTTCGGAAAGTTTTCCGGCATGAGTGCATACGCCGGTGCCGAACCCATTGTGTAGAACAACATCAGCAGTACGATCAACCCAACCATGACCGGCAACGAGGGAAACTGGTTCATCAGCCAGAACGCCGGATAAAGCAGCACGATCAGCACAATGCGTCCCGCGAGGATCAGCGGCTTGCGACGTTGCATCTTGTCGGATAGCGCGCCCCAGAGCGGACACAAAGTCAGCGAAACGATCGCCGCGCAGATCGACACCAGCATGGAAAGCTTGGCCGGCATCTTCAGGTACTGGATCGAATAAGTGGGGATGTAGTACATGAGGACGTAGGTCGCCACCGTCATGCCCATGATGGCGAATACAGTCAGGAACCACTTGCGCACGAGGCCCGGTTCCAGACTCGGCTTGGCCGCCTTGGCCTGCGACGGCTCTTCCACAATGTGCCGGCGCAAATACACGCCGACCGGCATGATCAGCGTACCGATCAGGAACGGCACTCGCCATCCCCAGTCGAGCAGCTGCTCGCCGCTTAGCTGGTACGTCAGCAGTGCCGCAATGCCCGAGCCCATCAGTGCAGCAGCACCTTGGCTCGCGAGCTGCCAGCTAGCCCGAAAACCGCGCCCCTTTGCCGTTCCCGTCTCGAGCAGCGTCGCGGTGGCGGCGCCGAATTCACCGCCCTGCGCGAAGCCCTGCAACAGTCGGGCGAAGATGATCAGGGCCGGTGCGGCGAGGCCAATGCTTGCATAGCTCGGGGCCAGGCCGATCATGGCTGAGCCGATCGCCATCAGGAAGATGGTCAGGGTCAGCGCAGCACGCCGGCCGCGTTTGTCCGCATAGTGACCCAGCACGAAGCCGCCGACCGGGCGCGCGACAAAGCCGATCGCAAACGCGGACAGCGCGAGCAACGTGGAGACAACGGGGTCATGCGCCGGGAAGAATAGCTTCGCGATCGTGAGTGCGAAAAAGCTATAGACGGTGAAATCGTAAAACTCGAGCAGGTTGCCGATGATCGCGGCAATCACGATCTTGCTTTGCGATACCGCTTTAGCAGGCTGAGCTGTAATGACTGACATGAAAGTCCCGTGAATACTTGGGTCCGGCGCACGGCTAAGCGCGATGCCGAAACATCGCGCAGTGCGCAAGCTTTGTGTTGCCAACGAAGTGCTACTGACCTGCTCGCACGAAACCTACTGCGCGAGGAAACGCTCGACCAGACGAGTCCAGTAGGCCGCGCCGACAGTGAGGTTGTCGTCGTTGAAGTCGTAGGACGCGTTATGCAGCATCGGCGCGGCTTCACCGTTGCCCAGGCGCAGGAAACATCCCGGCTTCTTCTGCAGGTAATAAGCGAAATCTTCGCTGCCGGCGATAGGGCCGAAGTTATCGACTACCCGGTCGTCGCCAACCAGTTCGCGTGCCACTTGCAACGCCAGTTCCGTTTCGGCCTGGCTGTTGATCACGACCGGATAACCCGGCACGTACTCAATCTCAACGCGTGCACCGTACGCGCTTGCCTGAGCTTCCGTCAGCGCGCGAATACGCGCTTCGAGCAGCTTGCGTACAGCGGGGTCGAACGACCGAACACTGAGCTGTAGACGCGCTGACTCAGGAATTACGTTGGCGGCATGACCCGCGTTGAAGGCGCCAACCGTGACCACGGCTGTTTGCATAGGGTCAATACTGCGTGCGACCACCGTCTGTAACGCGATCACCAGTCCCGCGCCGATGACCACCGGATCCACGGCAAGATGCGGGCGCGCTGCGTGGCCGCCACGGCCATGAATGGTGATGTTGACCGTATCCGATGCCGCCATGAAAGGGCCGCTGCGGAACATGAACGTGCCCGTTGGATAGCCGGGGTGATTGTGCAAACCGAAGATTGCCTCGCAGGGAAAGCGCTCGAACAGGCCGTCGGCAATCATTCGCATGGCGCCGCTGTCCGCGCCGATCTCCTCGGCGGGCTGGAACACGAGGTGGACCGTGCCGTTGAATGCGCGAGTGCGCGCGAGGTGGCGCGCTGCGCCCAGGACCATGGTGGTGTGGCCGTCGTGGCCGCACGCGTGCATCAGGCCAGCGTTGCGGCTGGCGTACGGCAAACCGGTTTCTTCGGCAATCGGCAACGCGTCCATGTCGGCGCGCACGGCCACGGCGCGGGTGCCTGAACCCGCAGTGAGCGAGGCGACCATGCCAGTTCCACCCAGGCCACGCGTCACCTTGTAACCCCAGCTTTCCAGGCTTCGCGCAACGAGGTCGGAGGTTTGAAACTCCTTGTACGCAAGCTCCGGATTCTGGTGCAGCCGATGACGGATCTCGCTTAGTTCATCGCGCAGATCCGTCGTGTCGTCTAGGGAGCAAAAGCCCTTGGTATTTTCCATGGTCGTGGGTGTCTCTCTGTAAGAAATCTAGTGAGGGAGTATTCTGCTGCAAAATCCGCTAATCAATGACGTTCACTGACCGATAATGTTGACCTGAATGTCAACAGACAAGAATATGGCTAAGAACAATACGCCTGCCCGCGAGAATTTGCTTAGCGCCCGGAGCCTGCGTTATTTGCATGAAATCGATGTGCACGGTGGCGTGCGTGCCGCGGCCGACGCGCTAGCCATTAACGGTTCCGTGATCAGCCGGCAAGTGGCGCAACTCGAACGCGACCACGGGGTCGTGCTGCTGGAGCGGCGCGGCAGACGCGCAGTGCTGACCGAGATCGGGCTAAGCCTCGTCGAACATTTCCGCGAGAGTTGCCGACGCGATGCGGACATGCTGGCACAACTGGAAGATTTCAGGAGCCTGCGGCGCGGACGGCTGGGCATTGGCGTGGGTGAGGGGTTCGTCGAGAATCTGCTGGCCACCGTGCTGGAGGGTTTCAGCTTGCAGTTTCCTGACATCGTGGTGGAGCTGCGTAGCGGCGCGACGTCCGAAATCATCGCGATGGTCCGCAACGACGACGTCGAGCTTGGTTTATGCGCGGGCGGTGGCAGCGACCCCGCCATACGTTCTCGCACGTTCCGGGCGGCGCAATTTTGTGCGCTCGTCAGCCCGCGCCATGTGTTGGCGGGCGAGCGGCGCATCCGTTTTGAGCAATTGCGTGATCAGCGGCTTATCTTCATGCCGGAGCGCTTTGGCGCCCAGCAATATCTTGATGCCATCATTCGAGCAGAGCGGCTGAACCTGACGCCGTCGTATCGCTGCGATCTTTTCTCGGCTGCCCAAGCCATTGCCGCGGCGGGACTAGGCGTGGCGTTCATGTCGACCGATGCGGCGCGGCAATACCTTGAAGCGGGCCGTCTGGTCGCACTGGAACTCGAGCATCCGATTGCACGCGAATTCAGCAGCCAGGCAATACGGCGGGTCGGCCGGCGCCTCTCTCCGGCTGCTGAATTCCTGTGGCGGCATCTTGTAGAAGCGATGCAGCGGCGTTGGGCTGTTACGTCTCCGAAGCAAGGTGAGTAGTTACGAGGTGGCTCGGATCGAGCGGCTCGGTTCACCGCGCTGCAGCACAAGAATGCGTGAAAGCAGTTCATCCCGATCCATGTAACACCCTCGCAGAAAACGCTTCCCGCTCGCCTGATCGAAGGCCTTGCGGGCATGCATGGTTCTGCGATTGTCGAAGCACCACATCTGGCCCGCCTCCAGCCGGCGACTCACAATGAATTGCGCATCGCGGGTCAGCGCGGAAAAGTGCCGGTACGCACGATAGAACGCGCCCATCTCGGACGCCGGCAAGTTGAAGGGCGCGCGAAGCCAGTTCGCCAGCCGGATTTCACTCACCTCGCCGCGCGAGTCGAGGCCAATAATAGGGGCACAGCTTCGATAGTCGCTCTGCGGCGCTTTGTTCCAGAACTCAACCGGATGCTCGCATAGCAGGCGAAAGTCTTCGGGTGACTCTGCACGCAAAGTCGCTGCAATCGCGAATCCATCCACGAAGGTACTTTCTCCGCCAGTGGCATCGTTGATCAGGCAATGGAGAAACTGCAAGCCGGGTTGAAGCTCTCGGGTCGGCAGGTCGGTGTGAGCCGGTAATTCCAGTGCCGTGTAGGCATTGCTATCGGCGGCTTCAGCTTTTGTCCTGACTTCGAAGGTAACGCCGAAATTGCTCTCGCGAATAAACGATATGCGCCTAGCCACGGTTTCTATTGCTTCGTTAATTGAAGGCATGCCGATGAGCATGGTCAATCCAACGTCGCGCGCGGCAAGCAGCCAGTCGAGCAGTGCAGAGTCGGATGACATCACTGAAGAGTAGGCGAACGTGGGGATAAGCAGGTTGCTTTCCCACGGAAGTACGCTGCGCAGCCGGTCCGCCCGTTCGCTTCGTGACAGAAAGTCGTAGGCGTGGGAACGCAGCCAGCCGGCTTCATACACGCTGCGATGGCCGTCGCTCCAGCGCACACTCAGCGCGCCCGTTGCGTCCAGGGAAAAGGACTCGACGGCAAGGTCATCGGGCGCGTCCACTACTTCGAACATCTGTTCGCGGGTCCCCGGATGGATGCACTTCGAACAGGGGCAGTTGTCGCGCAGCCACAAGAAATGGTAGTGACTGATCCGGTCATCGTCCCATGTGGTTTCCAGGCTGTCGGCCAGGAGATTGACTCTCCGAAGGCGATGGGTCGATTCGAAGCTTCTCCAGTCTGCGGAGAACGTCTCGTCGGCCGGGCTTGCGATTGCGTTCATCTTTATCTCCATGTTGTGCTGTGTGCTTGTTGCAGTCGGGCTGTTATCTCTCTTTATTAGATACGTCATCCTAATTGATAACCACGCTATGAATGGCTCATTCAAACTCAGGCTTCAGCCTCCGCCAAGAAGCCGGAAGCGCAGCTGAATGCCACTCAGCGTCCGGCTAACTTTACGGTTCCTGTCCCGGAGTGAACAATAAATATGCGACCTTGATTGATAATTTTGCGACAATCCGTTATCAGGTCTGGTTGAGGTGTCCGCCCCGTGAGCGAACTCATTGTTTTTTTGCTGATGCCCGGTTTTTCGCTGCTCGATTTTGCAGCCATCGCTGAACCTTTGCGGTCTGCTAACCGGCTCGGCGGCGAGTTGTATCGATGGAAGGTGTTGAGCGCGGACGGACATCCGGTGGCGGCGAGCAACGGCATGTCAGTGGCAGTCGACGGGCCGTTACAAACGATCGAGACGGCTTCAATCCTGTTCGTCGTCGCAGCGTACGATCCGCTGGCCTATCTCGACCGGACGCTGAAGCATTGGCTGAAGCGACAGGCAATCGCAGGAATCATTCTTGGCGGCGTGGACACCGGCGCCTTCGTGTTAGCGGAAGCGGGGTTGCTGCAAGGTTTTCGCGTAACCGTTCACTGGGAGACGATCGCGGCGTTCGTAGAACGTTATCCAGCGCTACGCACCAGTCATGAGATCTTCGAGATCGACGGCCAGCGGATCACCTCAGCTGGCGGAACCGCGTCGATGGACCTGATGCTCGAATTGATCGCGCGGCGTCACGGGCGTGATCTTGCGATCCGGGTGGCAGACCAGTTCGTGCTTGGACAGATTCGTCCTCAAAAGAATTTGCAACGCACGGCGCCCGTTGAGCGTTATGGCGTGAACAACACCAAGCTGCTATCGGCTATTGCGCAGATGGAGCAGCACATTGAAACACCTTTGGCTATTGATCCGCTGGCCAGGAGTGTCAATATCACCCGCCGGCAACTCGAGCGGCTTTTCCAGGCAAGCATGGGCGAATCGCCCGCCGGGTTCTATCTGAACTTGCGGCTGGAAAGAGGCCGTCAACTGCTGCAACAAACTGACCTTTCCATCATGGAGGTCAGCCTTGCAAGCGGGTTCGAATCGCCCTCTTATTTTGCGCGCTGCTATAAGAAACGCTTTGAACGCTCGCCGCGAGCGGACCGGCAAGCCACGGCGGGAACCATGAGTCCCGACCGCTCATAGACCATGCTAAGCGTCTTGCGCCACGTCACGCAGGAACACGGGAAGATCGGTGGCAGAGGGGGTGACTCCCGCCTGATACATCATGTCGCCGACAAAGCCGCAGTGATAAGTACCGTGATTCACCACATGCAGGATCATTTCGTTGCAGGTCATGACACCCTCGCCACCGCCAATAAACTTGAAGTGAATTGACCTGTTGAGATCGTCAGCCGATAGACCCTCGGCGAAATCGACATACCACTGGTCCAGCGTGCGGACCGCTTGCCACAGTTCTTCCAGGGACGGATGACTCGGTGTATTGCGTGCCGGGTAACCATGTTCGCGTCCCTGAAGATGAGCCTGGAACACGGCGTCTATGACGTAGATGTGGTTCAGGGTGTGGACCATGTTTCCGAAGCGTGTCTGCCGTGCCCGGACGACCTCTTCGTACGGCATGTCCTTCAGCATGGAGAAGATGAGATCGTTGGCCCACGCTTTATAGCGGGTCAACATTCGAACGGTCTTGTTGGCGGCGGTCATGGGTTCCTTCCATGGCGAGGGGAATAGCGTGCTTTAGCTTAACCGCCAGAAAATCGGCGCGACAGATACAGTGATTGTAAGAACCGCCGGATCAGTTCCAGCCATAGCGCCCCGAACCAACGACCCAGTCAAAGCGGCGCGACATCATGAAACTTGCCGTAGTCAAGATGCGTCTCACCGTCCCGTTCAGACATCAGGTCGACATACTGATGTTGCCAAAGAATGCATTCAGGCGGCCATGCATAACGTGCTTGCATGGGCTGTGCCGTGGTTTCGTCCAGGCCTTCCACCATGAGCATCAGCTCGGCGTTACTCGCTTTGAGCGACTCCAGCGTCTGGCCAAAGAGCGGGCTTTCTTCATCGATGACATGCATGAGGCTCCAGCCGAGCAGGAAGATCGGATGCTGTTCGCGGATCAGTGGAAGATCAAGCACCTTGCGAAAATAGAACCCTTCGGGCGTGGTCTCCGAACGCATCAGCCGCATGCGCGCCTTCGCTTCCACAATCACGTTCTGACGCGCGTTGGCGGCGCGGACCATGAGTGTCATGCGGCCGTCGATGGGGCGCACCACCGCGCGCTTCGCAAACAGGATACGTGCATGGGGCCTCGAAAACCGCGCGAAAATCATGCCGGTCGTCAACGCAATACCCGACATGCCGACGAAGATCTCTAGCGTGGCGACGCTGTGGCCGTAGATGGTATCCGGATGCATGTCGCCGTAACCAACCGTTGCAAGCGTCTCCACGCTGAAGAAGAACGCGCCTAGCAGACCCGCGGGAGCCTGGTTGGCGATAGCGTGATGTCCTAGCAGGTACAGCAACGCGAACCCGAAGTTGAGAAGAAGAAAGAGCAGTGCTGCGACCGCAAAGAACAGCGGCCAGCCGACCGTCAGTGCAATGTGGTAGATGTCCTGCCAGAAGTAAGTCTTGAGGCCATGCGTGATGACGTGCCGGTTTTCATCCAGCGCAAGGCGCCGGTGCGGTGCCCCAGGCTCGTATGCCTCATCTGATGACGATCGAGTTGTAGTGGATGGCATCGTTGAAGTGACTCTTAAAAGGGGGAGGCAGGGCATCTCGAGCGGCGTGTGTGCAACATGTGTGCGACTGATCAACCGGTCTCGGTCTTATACAAGTTTCGTGAAACCGTCGGCGCTCCAGCGTTCGCTCCCTACGCCGTGATGGACGAAGAACAAGCCTTCAGGATCATACTGATCTTTCACGGCGAGCAGCCTGCCGTAATTCGATCCCCAGAAGGCCCGCTGCCAATTCGCGTTGAAGAAATTGCTTTCACCGACGTAAGAACCGGGCTCCGGAACCAGCTTGCGCACTTCGTCCATCGCGCGCCCGATTGCCCGCGCATTGCGCCGTGCTGCTTCGATATCCGGCTCGTGGCCGGGGATGCCCGGATAAGCGGGTGGCCCCTCCATCCCCGCGATAAGCAGCGCAAACGCATCAAGCGCGGCCGGGTTCGTGGCGGTGTCCCTTGACGCCGCGACGGCCTCGGCCGGCGCGCCTGCCAAGCCCTTGTTGACGTGTAGCGACACGCCCCATTGCCGGCTTGCGGCAAACAGCGTGTCGGCCAGCGCTTGCCGCTGATCATCTTGCAGCAAGGCCGCAGGAAGCCATGCAGACTCGTAGCCGTGCAGCACTT
>NZ_JAQGMM010000005.1 GCF_028292365.1 Caballeronia sp. | reverse complement strand
GCTCGAACCGCATGCGATTCGCGTCCATGACCGGCTTCGCGGTGCTGTCGGCCGTTTGCGGCGGACTGACCGCCTATGCGTCCGGGGTGGGCATCGTGGCCGCGACCGTTGCCGTTTTGGTCTTTTCGTTTCTCGGCGCGCTCGGGCGCGTATGGGGCTCTGCAGCCGCCCAAGTCTCCATCCTTGCTGCGACTGCCTGCGTAGTGATGGTGGACCGGCCCATCCATGGATCACGCGGCGAGTTGCGTTTCCTCGCGCTCTACTTCGTGGGCTGCCTCTTCGCAACGGCGCTCAGCTTCACCGTGTGGCGGATTCACCCGTTCGGCGCGAGCCGGGCGGCCATGCGATCGGCTTATACGAGCCTCGCGGACATCGCGAGCGACAGCGCGCGGCTGCTCAAGCGCGAAAGCGCGGGCTTCGGGGATTGGGCCTCGCACGCCTCACGCTTTCGAGGCAAGGCGCGCAGCGACATCGAATTGGCGCGCAAGGCGCTTGCACGCGTGCCGTCATCGAAGACAGACCGGCGGGACACGTACAACATGCTGCTGCTCGCGCTCGCCGACAGCGAACGGATCTTCGCGTACCTCATTGCCGTCACCGATGCCTGCGAGCGCGGCCATCATCGCTTGCCCAATCTGCCGCGCGCGGTACGCGTGCTCGACGCGTTCGCCGAGGTCCTCGCGCGGCTTTCACGATCTATTGCCGATAAACCCTGGGAGCCGGCCACCGCCCTGCGCGACCGGTTGCAGGCGCTTGCCCGCCAGCTTGAAGTTGCGTTGGGCGAGACCGTGCCGCTCAGCTTCGATGTCGACTTCAGCGAGCTCGAATCCCCGGCTCAGCGACGAAGAAGCGTGTGGTCCGCTGCGTTCACGACCTTGAGACGTGGCGTGGAAACCTTGAAGGCGAATGCATCGACGCAATCGATAGGCGCGCGTCACGCCGCTCGCGTCGGGGTGGCCGCGACGGCAGCTTTCCTGACCGTCAGGATGCTGCATCTGCCCTTCGGTTACTGGGCAACGATGGCCACGCTCCTGATCCTGCAGCCGTCTATTGCGACGAGCTGGCCGCGCAGCATCGAGCGCGCGGCGGGGAGCATTGTCGGCGGATTGCTTGCGGCCGCAATCGGGCTGGTCGTTCATTCGCCCATAGCGATCTCGCTGGTGGTGTTCCCGCTGGTCTGCGCGACGATGGCGTTGCGGCCCGTCAGCTACAGCTTGTTCGTGCTGTTCATCACCCCGGCATTCGTGCTGGTCGCCGACTTCGCAGCGCCTGGGGGCGCCGAGCTTGCCTATGCCGTGACGCGATTGGAGAACAACGTGTTCGGCTGCGTGATTGCGTTGCTCGCGACATTTCTTCTATGGCCAAGCCGCGAACCCAGCCGCTTCAGCGACCGGTTGGCGAAGGCGGTGTCGACGAACCTTGGATACCTTGCCGCATCGCTGGGACGAGGCGAAGAGAGCGAGATCGAATTGGAGCGGCTACGGCGTGCAGCGGGATTAGCGAGTAACAATGCGGAAGAGGTATTGGCTCGCCTGAGGCTGGAAAAGCTCGATACGAGCAACGACGACCGGACTGGCTCCACCGCTCTCGCCCTGCTGCGACGCGTAGCGGGCACGGCGACCCGGGCTCGTTTTGGCCGTGCGAGTGCCGCGCCGAACCGGGACCTTGCGGCATGGGTTGAGCGTATCGGCAAGGGCATCGAAGCGCGGATTGGAACGGGAAGTGACGCGGGCATCGATGCTCAGGAAGTCTTTCCCAAACACGGCCTCTCGCTGCTTGAGGCCGATGCCGTCAATCAGGTCGTGTTGTTGCGCAAGCTGCTGATGGAACACGCCGATGGTCTGAAACGCGGTGAGAGTTGAACGGCGCGTTTGCACCGGCGAGCATGCCGGTGCAAACGAACCATTACCGTCCTATACGTGGAAAATCTGAGCCACGAGCGTCGCACCAAGAAACGTCCCGGCATTCGCCACAAACGACACCAGCACGATCCGCCACCCCAGCCGGCGAAATGCTGGAATGTCCTTGGCGATGGACAAGCCTGCGAACGTGAGCATCGGCGTGGTGATGCCGAGGAAATCGTTTTGCGCGCTATACGCCGATATCTGCGATGCCCAGGGACACAGCGGCGACGTCATGAACATGGCAACAATCGACACCCAGCAAACCGCCGGAATCTTGCGTCCGGTCACGGTGTAGATGGCATCGCCGACAATCGTCGCCAGCACCATGATCAGCATGCCCGGAAGGCCCATGAATGGCGTAGTGCCGTGGGTGATCCAGTCACAGCCCAGCGCAAATACGGCGGTAACGCCCCACGCCAGCAGCTTGCCGCGATAACCCAATTGAGGCGCGGCTGTTTCAACATCGCCGAGTTGCGGACGGGACTTTTCGATGGCCTCTGATGCATCCGATGCCTTGCTCGTCCGGCCGATCAAAGGCTCAAGCAGGCGATATCCCCACACGGCCATCGGCAGCGAAATAAACAGCGTGAAATACGTGCCGATCGTCGTCGTGATGAGATTGCTGGCCGCAGCAAATGTAAGGACCGTCTTTGCCATTTCGGGCGTTTGTTGCGCAGCGATAGCACCGGAGGCAGCGGCCATCATGCTGCCTGAGCCCACGCCTGAACCCATCGCGAGTGCCAGGGGATGGAAGATATTCAGGCTCGCCACGAAGCCCGCCAGGATCGCGATAAAGACCGCACCAAATACAGTGCCCGTCAAGTATTCAGCCAGCACACCACGCCCTTCGGGAGAGTCCATACCGTACTTCTCGCCGATGATCGCAAGGCTCGGTTCACGGCCAACAGAGAACGTCGCCCCGATTGCTTCGCGCTTGATGCCGAGCAGCAACGCGAGTGGAAGCCCCAACAGAATCGTGCCGACAAAATGCCCCAGTTCCTGAAACGCCAGCGCCCAGCCAGCGGCGGCAAGCTTGGGCAACGCGCCGCCGACCATCAGTCCAAGCTTGGCGACGAAGAGCAACAGCGCGGGCTGCAAGATGGCGGCGGCCAGAAACTGAGTCTTCACGTCGAGCCGTGCAGAGCTCCTCCACCGTTCACTTGCCAATCCGAGCGCGCCGCCCAGCAGCAGCGCCCAGATCATCGGCAGCAGAACGACTTTCCCCGGCCCGACCTTGAACGTGAACGAGCCGATGAACTCGGCGATGAGCAGGATGATCGCCGCGTAAAGAAACAGCTTTGCGCCCCTTAGTCCATCACTACCTGAATGCTGCGCGGCCAACGTATTTTCCATTGCTCTCTCCCGATTGCCCTCTCGCGTTTCATTAGCGGCGAGAGGACACGTTGCTCTATAAATAGCCGAACGTCGTGGCCGGCTCTCTGGCGGTTTCCACCCAGATACTCTTGGTCTGCGTGTACTCGTACAACGCTTCAACACCACTGGAACGTCCATACCCGCTCAAGCCATAACCGCCGAACGGGGACGCCACGTTAATGGTCTTGTAGCCATTGACCCAGAACGTTCCCGCGTTGACCTGCCCCGCCACTCGGAGAGCCCGGCCCACGTCGTTCGTCCACACTGCACCGGCCAAACCGAACTCGGTGTCATTCGCGATGTTAAGGGCTTCTTCCTCGGTATCGAAAGGAATTGCAGCGACAACCGGACCGAAGATTTCAGTCCGCGCTACGTCCATCTCGTTCGTCACGTTAGACAACACAGTAGGTGAAACGAAGTAGCCGCCCGAAGAGCGCTCAACCGATCCAGCCGCAAGCGTGGCGCCAGCCTGAACACCGCTCGCGATCATCTTCATGATGTGGTCGTATTGCGTGCGATTGTTGATCGGCCCAACTTCGGTTGCGTCATCAAGCGGCGCACCCACCTTGATCTTTTTGGCGCCCGTGGCAATCATGCCGACGAACTCGTCATAGATCGAACGCTGCACGAGCAAGCGCGAACCCGCCACGCAACTCTGGCCCGCGCCGGCAAAAATCGCGGCCTGCGCGGTCAGCGCGGCACGCTTGAGATCGGCATCGGCGAAGATGATGTTGGCGGACTTGCCACCCAGTTCCAGCACGCAAGGCAGCACGCGTTTCGCGGCGGCTTCGGCAATGCGCACACCGGTTGCGGGAGAGCCGACGAACACCACCTTCTTCACGACCTTATGCGCGATGGCCGCTTGCGCAACGGTCTGGCCAAGGCCTGCAAGGACGTTGATGAGACCCTTCGGCGCGCCCGCTTTTTCAGCCAGTAACCCCACCACCAACGACGTGAATGGCGTCAGTTCCGATGGCTTGAGCAAGACGGCATTGCCCATCGAGATGGCGGGTGCAACCTGCCATCCGCACGTAAAAACCGGTGCGTTCCAGGGCGTGATTTGCAGGACCGTTCCAGCCGGCTCGCGACGCGTGTAGTTCAAATGCGAGGTCGGCACGGGAATGACATCGCCGTAAAATTTATCCGCCCAGCCTCCGTAGTACTCGAACATCTCGGCGACCTTCGCCACTTCACCGCGGCAGTCGCGAATCGGCTTGCCCGAACCGAGCGACTCGAGGCGGGCAATGCTCTCCGCGTCCTTGCGCAGTTCGCGCGCAATCTCGAACATCACGCGGCCGCGCGCGGCATGCGTCAATGCCCACCATTGTTTCTGGGCGCGCTGTGCCGCGTCGGCGGCGAGTTCAACGACCGCCGCGCCGCCGTCCTTGTACGCGAGGCTCGGCTTGCCCGTCGCTGCGTCGTATAACTGAATAAGTTCGCCCGTACCTTCAATCAACTCGCCGCCGACAAACGAACCAATCGTCCTGGCTTTCGGGAAGAATTGCGCGAAGGCAGCCAACAAATTTTCTGCCGCGTTGTTTTCCATATCTGGCTCCATGTCCTGGTTATTCTGCTGACTGCGTTACTTCTGTTCGATGAATTGAACGATGCGGTTGAAGTCTTCCGCATCGCTAATCGACCGAGCGCTTTCTGCCCACAAGCGCCCGGCTTCTTCGGCGATGGGCGCGTCGATGTTCTGACTGCGCAGCAGGTCCATCGCGAGCCGAACGTCCTTGCGCATCAGCTTCATCGTGAAGCCGGAATCGAACTTGTCCGTGAAGATCCACGTAGGGTAATTCGTGAGCGTCGCGCTGTTGCGCCCGGATCCGCCGTTGAGCGCTTCGACCAGCTTCTCGGGATCGACACCAGCGGCTTTCGCCGCACGAACCGCTTCGCTGGTTGCAAGCAGATGCACACCCGTCAGCAGGTTGTTGATGATCTTCGTGACGTGTCCCGCGCCGACAGGACCCACATGTACCCGCTTCGCGCTCATGACCGCGAGGATTGGCTCGACAGCCGAGACGTCTTCGTCGGAACCGCCCAGCACCATGGTCATGGTCGCGGTCGCCGCGCCCTTCGGACCGCCGCTGACGGGGCCATCGACAAATCCCACCTTCAGTTCAGCCAGCGCCGCCGCCACCTTGCGCGTGCTGTTGGGCTCGGCCGTGGTGGTATCGACCACGATGAGGCCAGGCTTGGCGTTTGCCGCTACGCCGGCAGGTCCCAGCACCACCTCTTCCACAATCGCCGATGTGGGCAGAGAAAGAATGAGGACGTCCGAATCGCGCGTTATGTCGGCAATGGAAACCCGCTCGGACACGCCTTCTGACGCGAGCTTGGCGGCGACGCCTGGCGCCGCGTCGAAACCAAGCACGGTGTAGCCGCCGTGCTTGAGCGAAAGGGCCATGCCGCGCCCCATGTTTCCGAGTCCGATGACCCCAACCGTCTTCATGAATCCACTCCGTAGCGAATACACCCTCGACCGGATAGAGCGGCTCTACTGGTCGACGAGCGTGTTATGGAGTTGTCATCTTCGGCGCGAGAGCCCCTATAATCAATCAGCGCCAATATTGAGAATGTTCTAATTATTAGAACACTCGAACCATCTGAAACCCTGCGTAATATGTAATGGCCGACAACCTGACTGAAAGCAGAATCGTCTATTTCTTCGAAGCCGTGCGTTGCGGGACCATCCGCGCCGCCGCTGACTGGCTCGACGTCGCGCCGTCCGCGGTCAGCCGGCAGATCGGCTTGCTGGAAACGGAACTCGACGTTGCGCTGATCGAGCGGCACGCGCGCGGTGTCAAGCCGACAGAAGCAGGCCTATACCTGATCGAATATTTCCGTGAACAACTCGCGCATAAAGACGACTTGATATCGCGGCTGCAGGAACTGCGCGGGCTGCGAACCGGGAGCGTCAACGTGATTCTTGGGGAAGGTTTTGTGTCAGATATCCTGGCCGGACCCATTCAGCATTTCTGCAAGCAATATCCCGGTATCAAGCTCAATCTGGACCTTGGTAGTACGAACGATGTCATTCGACGAGTCTCCGAAGACGAAGGCGAAATCGGGCTGGTCTACAACCCGCCGGGCGATCCAAAAATTGTGTCTCGCGCGATCAAACGCCAACCGATGATGGCGATCGTCAAGCCAAACTTCCTGCGCAGCAGCAAGACGAAGTCCATGAGCGTGCAGGAACTGGCTACGTATCCGATTGCAGCGACCCACCCCACCTATGGCACGCGCCAGATGCTTCAGGCAGTCGAGTTCGCGGAGAAGATTCGACTGGAACCGGTTGTGGCAACCAATTCAATCGGCCTCCTTAAGCAGTTCGCCATGTCGGGCCTTGGCGTGGTCGTGCTACCCGCGTTCGCCGTGACAACGGAAGTGGAGGCGGGCACGCTGCTCGCCATCGAGATCGATCATCCGATCCTCATGAAAGCCGAGGCGCATCTTGTCACGCGGGTTGGGCGGAAACTGTCGGTGGCGTCGAACAAGATGCTGCAGTTGATGTCGTCGCAGATGCAGGCGTTTCGGTAGTTTGTAAGCGCGAGGAAAACAGGTTGGTTGCGCGAGCGCTCAGCGTTGCCGTCGCGCCCGAAACCGCCGGTCATACGATCATCGAATGCGTCGAGCAATTGGGGTTCGCCGCGCGGACAACTAATGCGCTTTGGTCGCGCGTGGCCGCTTCGCCTGGACGAATTTCCATATCAATGCGATTTGCTCTGAGCTCGCTTCGCGGCACGACCAAGCGGCCCGGCGTCCGGATTTTTGTTAGCAGCGGCCGCGTTCGCATTGCCCCGGTCCGGAACCTCGACGATCGATGAATCGGTATCGAAGAAAGACGCTAGCGTGGCCTGCTGAGTCAGCATCAATTGCTCAATGCGCTGCTGCTGCGCCGTGTTTTCGCGTGTCAGGCGAAGCAGCGCAATGCTCTGCGCCACACCCGTCGCGACAGTCACGATCAACATGCAGATCACGATCATCAAGACCGTTTTGACCCGCCGCGACAGGGCCGCCGCCGCGCCGCGCTGGTCCGCGATCACGGCATACAACGCATCGATGGTGTCAGCGTAGGCGGTCGCGCGAGCGGTATCGAGTTCCGACGACGCTTCGCGGGAAGGCGCTTGAGAATCACGTGAAACGCTCGGGCGCGTCGGGCGGTCTTCGTCGATTAATGCCGCCGCCAAGGATTGCGGCTGGCCGCGATGGGGGGTTGCTGCAGCTCGTGCGGCGTCGCGGAGGGACGGGGATGGGGCAGGCTTGACGGCGGCTTTCGGTGTGCTCGGCGCGTTCGATGCGTCCGGCGAACCGGTCAGAACTTGCGTAAAGGCATCGCTCGGCTTGTCTTTGCCTTCCACCGTCTCAACTTCTGACATCGCCGCGGACGGCGACGGTTCAGTCATCGACACATTGCGGGCAGCGCCCCTTCCCCGCGCCGCGGATGCGCGCTTGCCGGCAACCTGCCCGCTCTCTTTCTCTTCTCCCGATGCGGCCGCGAACGTTGCTCCCTGCGCGCCGTCGTCCAGCGGGTCGGGCTGGACCGGCCCGGCAACCCCCTCATGAGGCGCGAGGACGTCATCGAACATCAAGTCCAGCGTTGCAGCGTCGGCTTTCTGGCTATCCGTTTGCGCTGCCGCTGCGTCATCGCGGGACACGGCGAGGCTGGACACCACTGCTCCATCCACCGATAACACCCCGGTGCGCCACGCCCGCACTGCCCCGGACGATCCGTCCTCGCCCGGCACAGCCGCCATGAACACCTCGGGCAACTCGAAGCCGGGCAACGACGATTGACGAATATCGGTATTCATTGCCTGGAGCGTGGCGCGCTCAGCATCTTCGGCGAACAGATCGAGCGTGGGCGCGCCGTAGGGCGCCCGGCTCAGCAAAGCGAGACGCTGTGCCGAGCGTGCGGCGCGGGCAAGCTTGGCATCGGCATCCGATTCAGCCGGACGGCCAGCAGACATGGATTTGGAAGCAGCGTCGGTACGACGCGAACCAGCGGTATCGGCGGTATCAGCAACTTGGTGAGCGGGATTGACGGCGGAATCTGGCATAAGTCGATGATTGACAGCGTGGCCAGACGCGACCCGAGCGGCTAAAAACACGCCCGATGAAGCGGTCCGGCTTGACGCCTCGCAACAGAAAAGCGGCTGCATGGGTTTTCGAGGCCGCATTGTCGCACGCTTGCACACCCGTGCCACGGCCGTGTTCGGTTTCAGGCCGAGCCTTCTTCCTTGAATTCCCGCACGGTTTCCAGCGCGCGCAGCCGCGTGCAGATCGCCTCGTATTCATTCGACGATATCCGCGAAAGCTCGATTTGCACTACATCGAGTTCGGGGGAATCATCGCTTTGCTGCACCACGAACTGCTTCACGCGCACGCTGCCGACGCCCAGCGCCTCATGCAACGCATGAAAATTCAACGTTCCCCGATCGACGAGCAAGGTCAACTGGCGCCGCTGCTTCACGGAAATGAAACGCCGTTCCAGCGGCTTGATCCCGGCAAGGATGATCAAAATGATGACGGTTGCAGCGATCGACGCCGTGTACATGCCGCCGCCGACCGCAAGCCCTATCGCCGCGACGGACCAAAGGCTCGCCGCCGTAGTGAGGCCGCGGACGATCTCGCCGCGCAGCAAGATTGAGCCAGCGCCGAGAAAACCGATTCCCGACACAACCTGCGCCGCGATCCGCGACGGATCGAGCACGACGTGATCGCGGCTGAGGACATCGAAGAAACCGAATGCCGAGACCATCATGATCAGCGTCGAGCCGACACAGACCAGCATATGTGTGCGCAACCCGGCAGCCCATGACAACCGTTCGCGCTCGAAACCGATCACGCTGCCGAGGGCCGCGGCCAGGACCAGCCGGGAAATGAGTTCTACATTGCTTAACATAAGTGGATTTGCTCCTTATAGGTGTTATGTGATGGGATGATGGCGCGAGGCTCGCGCATAAAACGCCGGTTGGCGCAGCACGGATAAATCGCCGTTGTGCCGAAACGCGGGTGTTTTGATTTATCCTTGGTGCCCCGCATCGGGCGGCGCGCCGGCACATTCCACGCACGCCGCCGCGCGCAACCAACATCGATAAAGCCGTATGCACGACCCAGATCAGACCGCTGCCACGCCCCCGACTGCTGCCACCCTTCGTGCGCACTATAACCACGTTGTGCTGCCGATCTGGCGTGGACCGGGCTTCAATACGGTCCTGCGGCTGGCATTCGAGGCGGTTGCCGAGAACGGCCGCACACCCTTGCCACCCCAGCGATATCGCGCCATGGCCTGCGCGCGGCAGCTATTCGTGTTCTCGCAAGCAGGCGATATCGATCACGCCGACACGCTGTTCGCTTCGCTTCGGACCTATTTTCAGGACACGAAAAACGGGGGTTGGTTCTATAGCGTCGACGCAAACGGCGCGCCGCATGAGCGCCACAAGGACCTGTATACGCACGCGTTCGTGATTTTTGCGTGCGCGGAATATGCGAAACGGGCCGGTTCGGCCGCCGCGAAGGAAGCGCTGGCGGTGCTAGAAGACACGTCGGTGGTGATTGAACGGCGGATGGCAATCAGCGCCGGTGGCAATGGCGCTGGCGTTGACGGCTTGTTCAGTTCGGCGATGACGGAAGATTTTTCCACCGCGCTCGGGCCGCCGTTGCAAAACCCGTTGATGCATTTGACCGAGGCGTGGCTCGCCGCGCGCGAAGCGACCGGGGACGCCATCTTCGATCAGCGGCTGGAAAAGCTGGCTGCCGCCTTCGCACGGGCTTTCGTGCACGAGGAAACTGGCTGTATCGCCGAATTGACGATCGGCAGCGCCAATAACTGGCTGGAACCAGGACACCAGTTCGAGTGGCTGTTTCTCGCCGAAGCGAGCCGGCACCCGGCTTTCGACGCAGCTGGCCTGAATCGGGCGCTAGTGCGCGGATTCGATTTCGTGCAACAGCACGGAGTCGATCCGGTGACGGGCGGCGTCGCGGCGTCGCTGAACGAACAAGGCGGCATGATCGATTCGACGCAGCGCATCTGGGCTCAGACCGAATATCTACGGGCGCTCGCAACGCATGCGGACCAGTCCGTGCGCGCACTACTGCCGGCGCAGATCGCGCGGTTTTCCGCGCGTTTTATTCGACCGCGGGGGTGGATCGAGAGCCAGTCGGCAGAAGGCGTGGTCATGCGCCCGGAATTGCCGTCGACAACGCCCTATCACCTTGCCACCGCCTACGCCGCGTTGCCCTGACATTTATCTGACGCATGACGCCTGACACCGGGCGCTCTCACTGCATCAAACGCCTCGCTTCGCCGCGAGGCGTTGTTTATTGCGGCTGGAGAAATCAGCGCGATGACGAACGCTTTGCGCCCTTTCGTTTCAAATCACCGAGAAAGTTCGTGCAAACCCGGTAATTTGTCCGCGATTTTGAGATCGTCCTTGCGGAGTGACCATACGCTACCTACAGTCTTGTGCAGGACCGCGACGAAGGCTCCTGCCCCCGGTGCGGATTGTGGGACTCACGCTGACTGGACCGAAACCAAGTGTAGGAGTGTCCGAATGGCCGAAATTGTCGATATCGCACGGGGCGCATTGAATGCGCAGCCGTTTAGCGCCTTGCTGGGTACGAAGCTCATGCAGGTCGACTCCTCGAGTCTCACGCTGTGTCTGACTATCCGCGACGAACTCAGGCAACAACACGGTTTTGTGCACGGTGGCGTAGTGAGTTATCTCGTCGATAACGCGTTGACCTTTGCAGGTGCATTGCGCCTGGGACCGAAAGTGGTCACGGGCGAGTACAAGATCAATTACTTGCGACCGGCGGTCTCCGGTACGTTGATGGCGCGCGCGCGCGTGGTCTATGCCGGCATGACGCAGGCAACCTGCCAATGCGATGTGTATGTCACCGATGGCGGCGCCGAAAGGCTCGTAGCAGTCGCGCAAGGCACCATTCATCGGATCAGCGAAATGGCTGCGGAACTTGAGCCGGTGTTTAACGAGTGAGTGGGATGGATGGGATTGGGGCGCTGGTTCGCCGGACTTGGATTGCGGGACCTTTCATGCCTTCGCCGATGGGGTGGTTTTATGGTTTTACGGCGATAGTGTCGGGAGCCGACTTTATGCGCCTAAAGGTTAACGCGGTGAAAACATCGCGTTTTTGGGCGGAGCCGCCACGTTCGTTGAACCGTCGGCGGCTCAAATGACGACCCTGAACCATCCCTCCAGCCGGAGTGTTTAGACCGGGGACATCATGGTTGACACTTTCGGGCAGTCCAGCTGTCCTGAAGCTGCCGTAAAAAAGGTCGCTCCAACTCACGTTGGAACGACCTTATTTTTTTAAGCGTACCGGCCCCGCGTCAATTTGCTCGCGAGCTTAGCGGGTTAGGTCGCTTGGTTGCGGCGCAATAAACGACTTGCTTCGAACAGCTTACTTCGCGTCGACTGTGCGTTGCTGTTGCTCGCCCAGGCCCTGGATCCCGAGCCGCATGGTCTGTCCAGCCTTCAGGTAGACCGGCGACGGCTTGACGCCCATGCCCACGCCCGGCGGCGTGCCAGTGGAAATGACATCGCCGGGTTGCAGGCTCATCACCTTCGACAAATACGACACCAGCGCTGCCACGCCAAACACCATCGTCTTCGTGCTGCCGTTCTGATAACGATGTCCGTCCACTTCGAGCCACATGTCGAGTTGCTGCGGATCGGCGATTTCGTCTTTCGTGACCAGCCATGGACCGATCGGGCCGAAGGTATCGAAACCCTTGCCCTTGTCCCATTGCGTGCCGTGCTCAAGCTGCCATTCGCGTTCGGACACGTCATTGATCACGCAATATCCGGCGACGTATTCCAGCGCGTCCGCCTCGCTGACGTATTTCGCTTCCTTGCCGATCACCACGCCGAGTTCGACTTCCCAGTCCGTTTTCTTCGAGTTGCGCGGAATTTCGACGTCGTCGTTCGGACCACAAATGGCGCTCGTCCACTTACCGAAAAGCACGGGTTCCGTCGGAACGGGCAGGTTCGATTCGGCCGCGTGGTCAGCGTAATTCAATCCGATACAGACAAACTTGCCCACGGCTCCCACGCACGGGCCAATGCGCGGCTCGCCCGGCACTTCAGGCAGCGAGGCTGGATCGAGCGCGCGCAACTTGGCCAGCGTGACGTCGGATAGCGCCGCGCCGGCGATGTCGTCGACTACTTTCGACAAATCGCGAATCTTGCCGTTCTGATCCAGCAAACCCGGTTTTTCCTGACCCTTCGGCCCATAGCGCAGCAGTTTCATCGTGAGTGATCCTTCAGTTTGCAGGTTTTGATTCGGTTTCGAGATGTTCGGTTGAGCGGTCGTTTTTTCAGGTGAGATCGCTCGAGCTTACTTTCGATCGCTTTCGGTCAAATTTTCGGTCCAGTGATTCAGGCCGGGCCGGTTGTAAGCGACGATGCATCGAATGCGGATTACGACGCTGATTAAACAATAGCATCGCGATGCATTCTGATCCCGCCTTCGCGCTTCGCTTAGGTGTTGCCCCGGAACGCAAGCGTCACCCCTCGCCAGCATTGCAGGGTCACGGCGTGCCGGACAATTTTGTCAGCAATCTTTTTACCATTCTCTGCTTTCGTTGCGATTGCAGTCGAGAAATTCCAGGTATGTCGCGCTCATTCTTCATGCGGTTTTCTCAACTTCTACAACCGGTAAAACTCGCTCGCGTTATCGCCGAAGATTGCCTGCTGTGCGGATGCATCAAGGTGCGCCGTCAATTGCCGTGCTGCGCCAAACCACTGTGCGTAGCCGCCGTTCAGGTTCAGCACCGGCCAGTCGCTGCCCCACATCAGCCGTTCAGGCCCAAAACAGTCGAGTAGATGATCGACATAAGGCTTGAGCGTTGCCACAGACCAACCGGGCGCGGCTTCCGTCGGCAGACCCGATAGTTTGCAAACCAGCCGTTGTGGCAGCGCAGCTAATTCGGCTATGCCGTCCGCCCAGCTTTGCCAAGCCGCGTGACCATCCCTGATTTGCGGCTTCGCACCATGATCGACGACGATTCGCAGTTCAGGAAAGCGCGCGGCAAACACTTTCAACGAAGGCACATGGCGCGAAAATATCAATGCATCGAAGACGAGATCGTGTTTGATCAGCGCGTGAATTGCCGGTGCGAGTGCGGGATTTTCGATCCAACGGTTGTCAGGCAGATCCTGCAGCATCGGGCGCACGCCCTTCAGTTTGAGTTCGCGCGCCAGTTCGTCGATCAACTCAACACTGTTCGGCGCATCAAGCGGAACCCAGCCAACAATGCCGGCGATAGACCCGTCGTCGCGAGTGAGATCGAGCAGATAGCGCGTTTCATCGATAGTCGGCGCCGCCTGGACCACCACCGTGCGCGCAACCTGAACGGCTTCGCGAAGCGGCTTCAGGTCAGCGGGACCGAAGACGCGGTACAAGGTCTGCAACTCGGGCGTCAACCAGCCGTAGTCACCGCGCGATGGGTCCCAGAAGTGCTGATGCGCATCGATCCGTTCAGCGTTCATGATTTTCCTGCGTCGGCGTGATTGACGTCGGCTTGATCGATGCGTGGCACCGGCGCGTCACGATGCAGCAAACCAGCCGCTCGCAACGCATCCCACAAGACGTCGGGCAGCGGATCAGCGAACGAAGCCGCGTTCAAACGCACCTCCGCCGGATTTCGTGCGCCCATCACGACCGTGGCCACAACTTTATGCGCATAAGGAAATTGCAGGGCCGCGCTCGACAAGGCGACACCATGCGCACGGCAGATCTGCTCCAGCGCCTCGACGCGTTCGACAATCAATGGCGGCGCATCGCCGTAGTTGAACTTCTGGTTGGCCGCCTTCGGCGCTGTATCGGACGTCAGTCCTCGCGCGAGAATGCCCGAATTGAACGCGCCACCCAACAGAATACCAACGCCGCGTTTTTCGCATTCCGGCAGCAAGTCATCGAGTACCGCCTGCTCCAACAACGTGTAGCGTCCCGCCAGCAACGCGCAATCGATGTTGAATTCCGCCATCGCCTCCAGGATAGCGGCGCCTTCGTTCACACCGAGCCCAACCGCCTTTACGCCCCGCGATGTACGCAGTTCATCGAGCGCGCGGAAACCGCCTTCGTCCGTGAGCTGGCGCCAGTAGCGCGGGTTGTTCTCGCCGTGCGTGACGCGGCCGATATCGTGAATCAGCACGATATCGATATCGACAATACCCATGCGTTGCTGGCTGTCTTCGAACGATCGAAGAATGCCGTCGTAGGTGTAGTCGTAGATCGCCTGAAACGGCAACGGGTCCGACCAGCCTTCGCTGCCGTCGTAAGGCGTGGTGCGCGGGACAAAGCGCCGGCCAACCTTGGTCGACAACACGTAGTCTTCACGCGGGTATCGGCGCAACGCGTCGCCCATCCGGTGTTCGGCCTTCGTGTGACCGTAGTGCGGAGCGGTATCGAAGAAACGGATGCCGCTTTGCCACGCGGCGTCCACGGTCCCCTGCGCGTCTGCCTCGGATAGTTCGTGATACAGGCCGCCCAGCGGCGCACTGCCCAGCGACAACGCCGTGACTTCCAGCGACGTCTTGCCCACCTTGCGCTTTTTCACAACGGGATTTCCAGTGATTGGGTTCATTGCGTTGGATCCGGTGCGTTGGACTGATCAATTCGGCTGATCTTGGTCGATGAGTTCGGCTGACGAGTCAGGCTCAAATTGACGTAATCGATACCGCATGCCGCGGCGTCGCGCTCGCCGGCAAACACGCGGGGCCAACCGGTTCAAAAGTCTTGTAGGTCAGGATGAACTCCTGGTGACCCAGCGATTCTGACTTGGACGCAGCGCCTGCCGACACGCTCAAGGTGACATCGAATACTTCGCGGCCCACTTCGTCGAGCGTGGCGCGGCCTTCCAGAATGCGGCCCGCGTCCACGTCCATGTCGCCGGAAAGATTTCGATAGGTCACCGGATTCGCGCACACCTTGATCACGGGCGAAATGGCCGAACCAACCACCGAACCGCGTCCGGTCGTGAACAGGATCACGTGCGCTCCACAAGCAATCAGTTCGCCGATTTCCGCGTTGTCGCTGATGTTCGGAAAGCCAAAGCGCGGTTCGCCATCCGGAACGACGTCAAGCAGATACAAACCACCAACCGGCGGAATGTCACCGGGCTTAACGATCCCAACAATGGGCGATGCACCGCTTTTCGCATAGGCCCCGAGTGACTTTTCTTCCTGCGTGGTAAGACCGCCATCCGCGTTGCCGACCGCGAACGACCCGTGTCCCATGATGGAGTAATAGCGCGCGGCCTTGTCCACGCACGCGACAATTTCGCGGCCCAGTTCCGGCCGCGCAGCCCGGCTTTCCATGTGAAATTCGCAGCCGACCAGTTCGCCGGTTTCCTCGAAAATACACGCGGCGCCGGCATCGATCAGTGCATCGAAGGCGCGGCCCACAGCGGGATTCGCCGTAATGCCGCTGGTGCCGTCCGAGCCGCCGCAAATGGTGCCGACGATCAATTCATCGAGCCCCATTGGCACTTTCGGTTGCTGCGCGAGCGTCGCACGCACATCGCGAATCCAGTCCATGCCGTTCTGGATCGTGCTGCGCGTCCCGCCTTTTTCCTGGATCGTCAGAACCTCAGCCGGGCGGCCGCTCGCGCGCACAGCGTCGACCAGATAGTGCTTGTTCATGCTCTCGCAGCCGAGCGAGACGAACAGGACCGCGCCCACATTCGGATGCGTGGTCAGCCGCTCCATCATCTTTTCTGCATAGCCATTCGGATAGCAGCCCGGAAACCCGATCAAGTGCACGGGCGGTTCCTGCTCGGCAGCAGGGTCGTCGAAGGCGTCGAACGCCGGACGAAACTGCGTGACGATTTCCCTCGCCACGTGATGCGCGCATTCGACGAGATACGCGACCGCGATTACATTGCGGATGCCCTTGCGGCCATCGGCACGCAGGAAGCCTTGAAGCGACGGAGTGGTGGTGGCTGTCATTGGCTTAACGGTCCCGGTGATCCACGAACGCGTGGCCGGCGTCGTGGGTATAGGTCGGGAGATAGTCGCTCTCGAGATTGTGCGTGTGCAGATGTTCGCCGGGCTGAACGTCCGAGGTCACATGACCGATGATCGCGCCATACCGCAACACTTTTTCGTCGGTCCGCAACGCACGGCGCGCCACCTTATGTCCAAGGTCGATGGTCTTCGCCAGCGTGACGAACTCTCCCTCAATCTCCACGCGCTCCCCCGCTGGCAAACGCGCGCCGGCAATCAGGCAATTGTCCTGCGGGCTTTGAAGAATGAGCCGGGCGTCAGTGGACTTGTGAGGAGTTTGCTGCACAGAAACTTCCTTGAGAACGGACAGCATTCGGCGGTCAAACGGTATTGCCGCGGGTTTGCATCAGTACAATCATTTATCAGTGAACGTATTATTCATATGCGGACAAGTTGAAGTCAAGCTAAGTGCGCCGCTTAGCGGTCCGTGTTTTCCCTTAGCATCTTGCTTTTAAGCGACCTAACTGAAGGCCATCATGCAGGCAGACGATCCCACCGACGCCGACCGGTACCGCGCGCCCGCGCTGGATAAAGGTCTCGATATCCTTGAACTGCTCGCTGAGCAAAAGGATGGACTCACGCGAGCCGAGATCACGAAATCGCTGGGGCGCAACGCGAGCGAGATGTACCGGATGCTCGAACGGCTGGTCGCGCGACAGTACGTGGTGCGATCGCCCGCGGGCGATCGCTATTCCCTGAGCCTGAAACTCTAAGAGCTCGCAAACCGGCATCAGCCGATGAACAGTCTGATCGCGGAAGCGTTGCCGGTCATGCAGCGTTTTGCCGATCGCGCGGAGCAATCGTGTCATCTCGCCGCCTATGACCGGGGCAATTTGCTTGTGATCGCCCAGGTCGACGGGCCGGGGACATGGGGGATTTCGGTGCGGC
>NZ_JAQGMM010000004.1 GCF_028292365.1 Caballeronia sp. | reverse complement strand
GCTTCGAAACGCTTCGGGGTGTCGTCGCGGAACCAGTGTTCAACGTGACCGTCGATGGAAATACCGTTGTCGTCGTACAGCGCGATCAGCTTGTGCAGTTTGAGCGTGCCCGCGAACGAACAGGCTTCGTGCGAGATGCCTTCCATCATGCAGCCGTCGCCGAGAAACACGTACGTGTGATGGTCGACGATCTTCGCGCCGTCCTTGTTGAATTCCGCTGAAAGCAGCGATTCGGCGAGCGCCATGCCGACCGCGTTCGCCAGACCCTGGCCGAGCGGGCCGGTGGTCGTTTCAACGCCCGGCGTGATGCCGTATTCCGGGTGTCCCGGCGTCTTCGAATGCAGTTGACGGAAGTTCTTGAGTTCGTTGATCGGCAGGTCGTAGCCGGTCAGGTGCAGCAACGAGTACAGCAGCATGGAACCATGACCGTTCGACAAGACGAAACGATCGCGGTCGGCCCAATGCGGGTTACTCGGGTTGTGCTTCAGGTGACGCGACCAGAGCGCCACGCCGATTTCCGCCATGCCCATTGGCATGCCCGGATGGCCGGAGTTGGCTTGTTGAACGGCGTCCATTGCCAGCGCACGGATTGCGTTGGCCATCAGGGTGGTCTGGCTGGAAGTCGGGGTCGTCATGTCGAGTCCGGTAGGTCCTGAAAAGATCCTGGGATGATTCTGAGCGACGCACCGGAGCAAACGATGAACCTACGTTTTCAACACCCGGAGCGACGAGAAACGGAGAGGATCGGAAGCCGGTTATTCTAGCAGACGACTCTGAGACGCTGGCGCGAGGGCCACAGGGAACCGGGCGGCGCAGAGAGCGATTGTTCGCCGGAAACGTCAATCATAACGAATGCTTCCTGCGGGCACGCTCCCTGCAGCAACACATCGGGCCGACGCGACGTAGCGCAGCAACAGAAACCCGCCCAGCCCCCGTGGCCCAGCCCTTCTGCCAAAGGGCGCCATGGCACAATGCAGCCATCAGCCGAGCTCGAGGAGAAGCCCTTATGTCCGACCCCCGCCCCGCCGATGTGCCGTGGCTCACGCCCTACCTGACCGTTCGCGATGCCCGTGTATCCACGGGATTCTACGAACAGGCGTTAGGTTTTGCGGTGCGTGACAGCGTCAACGACGACGGCGCCGTGATCCACGTCGAGATGACCTATCGCGGGCAGTTGATCCTGATGTTCGCGCCCGAAGGCGCCTATGGATCGCACGCGAAGACCCCGAAAAGCACGGGCCTGATGGCGCCGCAATCGTTCTATCTCTACGTAGACGATGTCGACGCAGCGTTCGCACGTGCAGTCGCGGTCGGCGCGAAACCGCTGATCGAACCCCAGGACCAGTACTGGGGCGATCGTTTTGCGCAGTTCGAAGACCCGGACGGGTATCGGTGGGCAATCGCCCGGCATTTGAATTAGGCTGGATCCGTCGCGTTCCAGGTTATTGGTCGAAGGTAGAACGGATAGCGTTCAAGCACCCATCACTTCCCTGCCCGCGCGCTTTACGGCGTCCGGGCGAGTCACTTCATGCCACGTTTCTTTGTTGCCAGTCCGCTCGTCGCGGGCGAAATCATGCCCCTGCCGGACGATGTCGTCCGCCATGTTCACGTCCTGCGCCTGCAACCGGGCGACACTGTCCATCTCTTCAACGGCTTGGGCGGTGAATATCGCGCGCGTCTGGTTGAAATCGGCAAACGGACAGCGATCGTCCAACTCGATGAATTCATCGAACGCGAAGCGGAGCCGCCGTATCGAATCACCCTGGCTCAAGGTGTGGCGGGCGGTGACAAGATGGATTGGCTGATCGAGAAGGCGGTGGAACTGGGCGTCACGTCGGTCGTTCCGCTCACGGCCGAGCGCGGCGTAGTGCGGCTCTCGGGTGAACGCGCTGGCCGTCGGCAAGGACATTGGCAGGCGTTGGTACGAGCCGCGTGTGAGCAATGTGGAAGAAATCGGGTGCCGGACGTTTCGGCGCCTCAGGACCTGGATAAATGGCTCGGCAATCTGCCGCCCGCCAAAGAAGGCGAGTTGCGGCTGCTGTTGTCACCGCGTGCGCAGCTTGGGTTTGCCTCTTTGCCAGTGAGCGCGCCCACGGCACCCGTGACCATCGCGATCGGGCCAGAAGCCGGATTTTCGCCGGCAGAGGAAGCGACTATTGTCGATGCGGGTTTTGCCACGCTTGGTCTTGGACCCCGCGTCTTGCGCACCGAAACGGCGGGTATAGCGGTCCTAGGGGCGCTCGCCGCGCGGTGGTGCGGATGGTGAAGCGGGATGTGAGCCGGATCGCGAAGCAACCGCCCTAGCGCTGCGATTCATCTCGAAAGAAACGAAAAAAGCCAGTCAGCGCCTGTGTTGAACAGACGACGACCGGCTCTCCAACCTCTTTGCACCGAGGAGAAGCAGCGCCTTGCCCGTGGGGCCGGGTCTCGAATTCGGGCGCTACCACTTACGCTCATGCAAGCGACTCAGGCAAGCGACTCAGGCAAACGGCTCAAGCAGATAGCTCAGGCGAACGAGTAAAACACCCTGAACGCCACGCGCCGTTCTGCCCAAAATTCCGCTGCTTCGCGAAACACGTCGAGCAGGGTTTCGCGCCCTTCCTTGTCAAATTTCTGCGCAACGGGCAGCGCTTCCAGCACGATCACGAAACCCGGTTGCGAACCGGCTTTGTGCACGAGGTCAGTAAGGCTGTCGTACAACGCGTCGTAGTTCTTCCCGAAGTGCTTGGGAAACAAAAACGACGTGGCGATGGTTTCGAGCACTTCCTGCTTGCTCTGGGCCTGACCGCAATACGCGTAAAGGAAATGCTGGCCCAGCTTGCTCGCTTCGTCGGCGAGATCCTGGACCCTGAAAGCGCGGATCGACTGCACGATATTTGATCGTACCGTCTTGAAAAGACTCATAGACCCCTCGTTCAATGATGACAGCGCCGTGCTCTGTTCGTCGTCGGGTCGATTTTCGTCTGTCGTGCGGAGTCGCAAAACTCGCTGGAACATGTTGCCATCGCCGGCGAAAAGATCACCCGCGACACCGTTGTCGTGCGCGTAGATGTTGTCGCTCATGCCGTTCATCCCGAAGTTAATCCCGCAATGCGTTTAAAACTCACGTAATGGTCGTCGGTATAGAAGCAGTTGTCGATCTGCCGACGGGGCCCGCCACATACAATCCGACGTGCGCCGCGATCGCGGGCGCGCGGCGTAGGAACGGTGTATTCGTGGTAAAAGCCGCGCGGGTGCGGCGGCAGCATACGCTCGCGGTTGCCAAACACGATGCCGTCTTTCTCATACGGAAACGGACCGCCAGCCTCGATCCGCCGCAGCGTCACAATGGCCTGTTTCGGCAATTGCGAAGCGTCGACGGTAGTCTGCGACGGTTCCGAACCCGCTGAGGCGGTATCGCGCCAGCTCTCTGCGCGCGGATCGCTTTTCAGCTTGTCCTTGTCTTGCAACACGTGCGGCGGTTCCGCCTGCGACGCTACTGCAGAGGTGTTCGCGGCTGGGCTTTGGGTATCTGGCCCGCTTTTCCCGCAGCCGCTCAACACCCACGAAAGCGCCACGATCAATCCACAAAACCACGCGCGCTTCACGAAACCTGTCCCCGCTTTGAACCCAAAAACATGACGACCATGAAAGACGTAAGGGTATCGCTAATGACACCGGGAATCAATGTTGGTTCGGCAGATGCTCATTTTTCAGGCGCTTTTTCCCTCGTATCTGACCGTTGTATGCGGCTCGCCAACGCTTTTTCATCGATGACAAGAAAAATAGGCCTCGATCGTTTTTAGGACCAATCCGAGATATATTTATCTTCAATTGGCTAATAATGACTTCATGCATGGTTTGGGGAGTGGAACCAGTGTCGCCTCTCTCGCGAAGCTCCCACGGCGTAAAAACCGGCACCATCGCTGTTTGGAGGAGAAAGCAAATCCCCTTGCATACCTCGTGCGTGCCGGATCATCCGGCACGCTTTTTTTCGTCCAGGCACACGCGATAAGTCAAAAGAGATTCCAGGCATGAAGTCGGACCGGCCCTCTGTCACGCTAGCCAACAGAGCGAAGAAATAAAAAGAGGGATTGCGACTCCTCGTCGCAATCCCTCTTTTGCCGTTCCTCTTACCGGAGCTCTACTCGAACCCGTCCGCCCTGTGCGGGTTGAGGGGACCGCGGCTTTTAGCTCCGCGAGCCTTGAACCCGAGCTTTGGACGCTTACCGCGCCACCGCCGTCGCGTCCGCCACCAGCAACGCCGTCATGTTGACGATCCGGCGAACCGTAGCCGACGCCGTCAGCACATGCACCGGCTGAGCCGCGCCCAGCAACATCGGGCCAATAGCGATGTTATTGCCGGCCGCGGTCTTCAGCAGGTTGTACGAGATATTCGCGGCATCAATATTCGGCAGGACGAGCAAAT
>NZ_JAQGMM010000667.1 GCF_028292365.1 Caballeronia sp. | reverse complement strand
AACCCCGATGCGAATCTGCACGCCGGATCGCTGCTGGAAAAGATGCAGCACGCGGCGGGTGCGGAGCGCATGAACACGTGCGACGCGCAGGCTTTGGCGACGCGTTTTCTCGGCGATACCATCGGCGCGAATATCTTGATGCTGGGTTATGCGTGGCAGCTTGGACTGGTGCCGGTGTCGCACGCCGCGTTGATGCGCGCGATTGAATTGAACAATGTCGCCGTGCCGATGAACAAGCTGGCATTTGCTATCGGGCGACTGGCTGCAGCAGATATGGATGCATTGGAAGCGCTGCGCAAATCGGCAGTTACGCCGCGAGTTGAAATGGCTGCGATGCCGTTGGACGGGTTGATCGCAGATCGAGAAGCGCGGTTACTGGCTTACGGCGGGTCGAGTTATGTGACGCGATATCAGGCGCTGGTTTCGACTGCGGCGGCGCATCACAACGATGCAGTAACGCGAGCGGTTGCTTCGACGTTTTATCGCCTGCTGGCGGTGAAGGATGAATACGAAGTCGCACGCCTTCATACTGATCCGGCATTCCGCGCTGCGCTTGAAGCGCAGTTCGAAGGCACGGCGGGCCAGGATTTCGCGGTGAAATTCAATATGGCGCCGCCGGTTTTATCGAAGGCGAAGAATGGTGGCCAACCACGCAAGATGACGTTCGGACAATGGCTGTGGCCGGTGCTTGGCATGATGTCGAAAGTGCGTGGATTGCGGGGGACGGTCATCGATCCGTTCGGCAAGTCGCTTGAACGAAAGATGGAACGCGAGCTTTCTTCGGATTACGAAATAACTATTCGACGTGCGCTTGAAGTGCTCACGCCGGCTAACGCGAAAGATGTCGAAACGCTTGCGCTGCTGCACGAACGCATTCGCGGTTATGGACACGTGAAGCTCGCGAATCTGTCGATGGTGAAGCGGCGGGAGCGCGAGCTTGGGGCGAAACTGGGCATTGAGGTGGAGACAGGGCGGTACGTGAAAGCATCGCTCGATGAGGTCAAAGGCGCCGGAGCGTTGAGGGGAATTCCGGTGGTGGTGGCGAAGTGAAGACGGTCCCGTCGGCGGTCGGATAGCCAAGGCCGCGCCTCACAAGAATGAAAAGCCCGCGAATCGCTCGCGGGCTTTTTTTTGTGAAGCCATGGAAACGCCCCTACTCTTCCTCCTCCGCGAACCAATCGATATCCCCGCAAAGCACGCACCGTTGCCCGCCCATGCGGGTCTCGACCGACAGCGTCACGCACGGCAGCGCTTCGTTAATCGATAAATACGGCTTCGTCACATGAACCCTATCTGGATCGCCCAACGCCGCCCGGAAATACGGCCGCCGCAACCAGTTCGCTCCCTGTGCATCGATAAGCGGTAACAACCGCGCTTCATGCGCCGCGCGATCGGCTCTTAGCACGACATTGCGCCCGGCCTGACGCCCGTTGGCATCGAGGAGAAAACACCGCGCCGCGTTATCCAGCGCGAGAAAATTCCAGCACACTTCCTCCAGTTGTTCCCCCGCCGCCAGCCGCTCCGCCGCGCGCTCAAACGCCCGCACATACGGCTGCAGCCGCGTCGCTACGCGCCGTTCCTTCGCCTCCGTCTGCATCCGAAAACGGTCTGTCAACTCGCTCATCAACGTGTGCGCCTGCGCGGCATCGGCGAGACCCGGATTTGGCCGGCCAAAGAAAAACCCTTGCACGAAATCGGCGCCACTCGAAAGCGCCAGTTGCGCCTCGTGTTCGGTCTCCACGCCTTCGATCAACACCAGTTTTCCGGCCTCGTGCAGCAGCGACACCACGCCGCACAGAATGGCTTCCATATTGCGCCGATGCTTCAAATGGCTCGTCCCATGCACGGCATGTGCCGAGTGCGCGGCATGCGACAACATCACGCGATCCAGCTTGACGATATCCGGATCGAGTTGCCAGATCCGTTCTATATTGGAATGCCCCGCGCCGAAATCATCGAGCGCGATCAGGAAGCCATGCTCGCGAAAATGCTGCACGGCATCCGCGAGCGTTTCAATATCGTCAGCGCGTTGCTCCAGCACCTCCAGCACCACGCGGCGCGGCTCGATCTGCAAGCGCTTGAGATTCGCCAGCAGCGCGGCCATGTGATACGGCTCGGTCAACGCAGCCGGATGAACGTTGAGAAACAACCACTCGTTCTCCGCGCCGAGCACATTGAAATTCTCGAGATGCAGCGCCTGCGACAGCCGATCGACCTGCATCGCTTCGCCCACGCGCGCGGCCTGGCCGAATACATCGAGTGGCGACACAACGCGATCAAGCGCATCGTGCGCTCGCAGCAAACCTTCGTAGCCGACTGCCCGCATATGCGACAGGCTGAACACCGGCTGAAACACGCTCGACAGCGTCCAGGCGCCGTGCTCGACCGAATACCGGTCGAACCCCGACGTCACACTCAGTTCGAACGTCCGCGGCGAGACCGGCTTCACCTTGTCAGGATTCGCTATTGCCATCTTGCCTTCCCCGTCCGGATGCCTGCGTCTGTTCCTTGTTCACGCAGCCGGTCATAGTCGATCATCGCAATCGATTGCGCTCGATATCGCGTAACCGGCGCCCTCAGTCCTGATTTCATACACTGCCCTCGTTTATCTTGAAGCGGAATCTACCCGTCCCGTGGCCTTCAATAAAGCAAGCTCCGTGCTCACGCAAGTCCACGCGTTTCCTGAGCGCTCGCTGGCATGTGCACCGCCGCGAGACGCCGGGTTCACAGCGCAGCGTGCGAACGCACCAAGACAGTGCAACCCCCATAGCCGCCGGAGTCTTCAAAACGACCGTTCGGCGACCCGCCAAGCTCGTCCAAGCTAAACTTTGCCCCTTCTTTGTTAAAAAAGGGAGCGGCGCCAGCGACTCGCCGCACTCCTGCCGGATCGCATAAATCTATGGAAATCGTATTCACCGTCTTGATCCTGATGCTGGCGGTCGCCCTGTCCGGATTCGCGACCAGCCTGTTGCCCAACGCGTTGCCCTTCACGCTGCCGCTGCCTCTTATCCAGATCGCGATAGGCGCGTGTCTCGCGTGGCCGGGATTCCGCCTGCACGTCACGTTCGATCCCGAGCTATTCATGATGCTCTTCATCCCGCCGCTTTTGTTCGCCGACGGCTGGCGCATCCCCAAACGCGAATTTTTCATGCAACGCCGCGCGATCCTGCTGCTTGCGCTGGGCCTCGTATTCATGACCGTGGGCGCGCTCGGCTGGTTCCTGCACGTGATGATCCCCGCCATGCCACTGCCGGTCGCATTCGCGCTGGCCGCGGTGTTATCGCCGACAGACGCCGTTGCGCTCAGTGGCATCGCCGGCAAGGGTCGCATTCCGGCGAACCTGATGCACATACTCGAAGGCGAAGCGCTGATGAACGACGCGTCCGGCCTGGTCGCGCTGAAATTTGCCGTCGCGGCGGCGCTCACCGGCGTGTTCTCGTTGCGCGCGGCCGCGATCAGTTTCGTGCTGATTGCGGTGGGCGGCCTGGTGATAGGCGCGGCAATCAGTTGGCTCGTGACATCGATTCCCGGGCGACTTGTGAAGATGTCCGAAGACGATGATCCCGCCGCTGGCGTCGTCCTGACGCTGCTGATTCCATTCGCGGCGTATCTCATTGCCGAGCGGTTCGGCTGCTCGGGTATTCTCGCGGCGGTATCGGCCGGAATGATGATGAACTTCCAGAGCCTGCGCGAAGGCATTCCCACCGCGGCCCGCATCCGCATGACCAGTACGTGGACGATGATCGAGTTCGTGTTCAACGGCATGGTGTTCATCCTGCTCGGGCTGCAGTTTCCGCATATTCTCGGACGTGCGTTGATCGAAGCGCATCACGACAGTCTTCAGCAAGTCGGCCTTCTGCTCGGCTATGTTGCCGCGGTGGTGATCGCGTTGTACGGGCTGCGTTTTGGATGGGTCTGGGTGTTGCGCTGGGTCGCGAGCCGGGGCGCCGCGAAACACGGCGTCGCGAACGCGGTGCCGGGCGTGCGCACGGTTGCGATGACCA
>NZ_JAQGMM010000639.1 GCF_028292365.1 Caballeronia sp. | reverse complement strand
GCGAACAACCTCGTCGCTCAGATCGGGCTAACGGTCTCAGGAATGGGCGTGAGTTACCTGCCGAAGACATGTCTCAACTATATGGTTACGGCGGGTATCCTGAAGATTATCAAAACAAAACCCGCTCTTCCGCCGGTCCATTACGTGGCGCTCCATAGAGCCGAGCATGCTTATTCACCGAGCAGTCAGGTCGCGCAACTGGCGCAGCAGCGCTGCGATTTCAACGCGAACCCGCTGGACCCGCGGGCGCTTTCGCCGGCAAACCGGGGCTAGGCACGGCTCCTGGATAGCTTCTTTCTCAGCGACATATTGCGCGCCCACTATCCGGGCACACGTCCTTGCCAGGATCTGCTTAAAGCCAGGGGCCGAATCCAGGCTTGCTCAAGCACTGCCATCTCAATCATCCTCATGCAGCGGCTCGAACCATGATTGCGTTCCGTTTGAGTTTCTGATATCGGTCGACCTTGTTTCCACTCTTTCAGAATCCGTATTCGAACCGCAGCACCGGAACGGTTCGAGTTGCTAAATTATTGGCGGGCACCGACACAGCCTCTCAATAGCGTTGATAAACGGGCATTCGCCTGGGCGAGCGATGCGCTAAACCTTGCATGACAGGATTCGTGTTGATGAAATTATGCAAGCGAGACTTAAGCGCTGCACTTGAATTACGACGAAGGGTAGGGCCGTTACTGTTACTAAGCTGCGTTGTGCTCACTGCGCCACTCACCAATGTCGCGCATGCCGAAGGCAGATTTACAGACGCCGAAGACGGCATGTTCGACTTAAGCGATATGCTGCTGTCGCATCGCGGAGTCCTGCCGGTACCCACTATTGTTACGGAACCTGCGGTTGGCTACGGGCTCGGCCTGGGCCTGCTTTACTTCACCATGCCCAAGCATGATCCCGATGCACCGCAGAGCGAGGTCAAGAGCGCAGCACCTCCCAACATCACGGGCGTGGGCGGTTTCGCTACCGGTACGCATAGCTGGGGTGTCGGACTGATGCATTTTCACACCTGGGACGACGACCGGATTCGCTATCTCGGCATTGTTGGAAAAATCAACCTGCATCTGAACTACTACGGTTCGGAAGGCGGATCGCACGCGTATCAGCTAAGTGGTGTGGCCGTTGTTCAGCAGGTCTTGTTTCGCTTGGGCAATAGCCCCTGGTACGTCGGCCCTCGCTATACGTTCCTGGATTCCAACACAAGGTTCGACGCCACTCTGCCGAATGGACTGGTCAGCTTCAAGAACGAGCAGCGTGTTGCAAAGGGTGGTGTCGTCATTGACTACGACACCCGTGACAATTTCTTTTTCCCGGGCAAAGGAACTTATGCGGAGCTCGAAGCGGAAATCGCCAGAGGCGGGCTAGGCAGCTCTTCAAATTTCCAGATGGAAACCGCGAAGGGCTACCACTGGATACCGCTCGCTTCATCGTGGGTGCTCGGGATGCGCGCCGACACCGGATTCTCGCAGGGCAATATCCCGTTCTTTGCGCAGCCCTACGTCTCGCTACGAGGCGTGTCCGACGCGAAGTATCAAGACCGGAATCAACTGACAGGCGAAGTCGAGCTTAGATGGAACCTGGCGCCGCGCTGGTATGTGCTCGGTTTTGGAGGTGCCGGCAAAGCGTACGGCAACCTTCACTCATTTTCGGATGCGCCGACAGCCTATGGTTTCGGCACTGGTTTTCGCTACCTGATCGCCCGCAAACTCGGTTTAACGATGGGTATCGATATTGCACGTGGCCCCGGCCAAAACGCGTTCTACGTTCAAGTTGGCAGCGCCTGGCGCTAAGACTTGAGCCTGGATTTGAACCTGCATTCACGGCACTCCCATTCCAATGGCTGGCTAATGAAAAACCACTCGACCCAAGCATGCCTGCACGCCGTTTTGCTGGCAACGTGCTGTCTGATCACTCAGGGAAGCCGGGCAGCGGCCTTCGACGTTCCGGGCGAGCTGCCAAGCATGGTCGGTGGTGGCCTTGGGTCTACGACGGACTATGCCGGTGCTAAGGACCGCTTTGTCGGCGCTGTGCCTGGAGTACGTTACGTCACTGATGGCGGGCGGCTGTTCGAGCTATACGGACCTTATGCCCAGTTCGATCTTGGGGGAGTGACAGGACTGCAATACGGTCCGGCTGTAGAACTTCGCCTGGGTCGAAACCATGTTGACGATCCGGTCGTTTCCCAGGTCCACGACGTGCATACGACCGCAGAAGCGGGCGGGTTCCTAGGCTACGAGTACGATCACGAGGGCGCTTTTCCGTATCGCCTGCGGGGCTCCGTGACGGTCATGACCAACGCGGGAATCGTGTATACGGGAGCACGGGTGTCGATGAACGGCAGCCTCTGGTTGCCCGTGCAGCGGCGCATTTTTGTAGGCGCCGGCGTGGGCGCGAGCTGGGTGAGCCAGGGATTTAACCAGGTGTACTACGGCGTCACGGAGGAGGATTCCGCGCGCAGCGGCCTGCCTGCGTTCAGCCCTTCCGGCGGACTTGAACAGATGACCGGGTGGCTTGCCGCGATCTACCAGATCGACAAGCACTGGTTCGGTGGAGCAATGATTTACTACCAGCGGATATCAGGATCGGCGGCCGACAGCCCGATCGTCACGCAGCGCGGAAACCGGAATCAAATCACTTATGGCGTTGGCATTGCCTACGCATTCAAGTGACTTGCCGGATGCTAAAACCATCCTTCAACAATTTCGCAATTGGACGGCATGTCCACGCATCGGGCGGCGTCATCCGGACGGATTTCATTCAGGATGACGCGCACAGCCTGAAGCGTCCAGCCGTGTGCGACAACCAGCACGGTTTGCGGGCTGCTCAGTTTCAGATCGGCAATAAGTGCCTGGACACGCGCGAGCATTCCCGTGAAGGGTTCTCCGTCGGGCGTAGCGGTGGTAGCCGGTGCGTGGGCAATGGATCGCTGGAAATCGTCGCCATGCTTTCCTTCAAATTCGGCACCCACCCGGTTTTCGTTGGCTAGCCGATTAACGACTTGCGGGACGTTCAATACCTTGTTGGCCAACCATGCCGTTTGCCGCGCACGTAGAAATTCCGAGGTCACAATCAGCTCGATTTTTTCGTCCTTCAGGCGTTCGCCCAAGGCCTTGGCCTGCGCTTCGCCCTTCTCGGTCAGGTAAAAGCCGGTGCGCGGATTACTGTTGCAAACGCCGCGGACGTTGCACGGATATTCGCCATGGCGCGCGAAGAGGATGCGTTTGGACGCGGTGCTGGGTTCGGACAACCAGTTTGTTTCGGACATTGTGTGAAGAAGGGAAGAGGGACGAGGAGCTTGTCCCGATTGTACCAACCCAGGCTCTCTCGACAGTTCGCTCATGGTTGTATCCCACCCTCTCAGCCGCGTGCGTGTCAGCCGCGCGCGTGCCGGGCGGACACCTCTTGCAAGTCCAGGTCATGTTCGAGGATATGCAGCATCTCGTCGTGAATGGCGCCGGAGCGATGCATACGGAGTAACTCCTTGCGCCCTGCAGCGATAGCGGCCAGGACAACATCGTAATGCGTGACACGCTGCTCATGCGGAAAGTCTGTCCGGTCTCCATACTCTTTGGTGAGCGTTGCACGGTAGGTGTATTGCTCGAGCAGCCGCGGATGGATCACGTTCCCCTCGCTGTCGTGCACAAGGGGTTCAATAGCAGCGAGTTGCGCCGCCTCCAGTCTTGCCCAAGCTTGTGGCTCGCTCAGATGTTGATCGCCGGCATCCGGGCTGCGATCAGGATTGATCCATTCGATGAGAAGGCCAATGGTGGTGCCTTGTAGCAACACGGTCACCAGGATGACGGCAAACGAAGCGACAAGGATCAAGTCCCGCCCGGGCAAGGTTTCTGGAAGCGACAACGCAACCGCGAGGGTGACCACGCCGCGCATGCCTGCCCAACTCGTTATGGTCGCGGTTCGCCAATCCAGTGTCACGTTCCGGTGGCCGGTTAACCGCTGCCACGACGCGTTGAAAAACTCGGTAGCGAAGACCCACACGAAGCGCGACAAAACCACCGCGCCAAGCACAGCCGCCACGGCTGGCGCGAGCGTCATGAGTGCATCATCGGCCCCCCCTGACCGGGCGATGACACCGCGAAGCGAGAGCCCGATCAGGATGAATACGAGCGCTTCGAGAAGGAAGATAATGACTTGCCAGAACGCCGTGCCGCGCATGCGAACAGTGGCGCTCAAGACTTCGTGTTGATACCAGCCCAGGGTCAAGCCGGCCATCACGGTCGCAATGACGCCCGAGACGCCAAGCATTTCGCCGACAATGTAGCTGATCCATCCCGTCAATACGCTGACGGTGATGATGAGATAGTCGTCAGCGAGGCAGCGGACGATCTGCACGATCACGCAGCCAACAACGGCGCCGACTACCACGCCGCCCAGGCCGAGCAGGGCGAAGCTTGCAGCAGCATGTTCAATGCTGAATGTTCCGGTGAGCGCTGCCGCCACGGCGAAACGAACCAGGACGAGGCCGGCGGCATCGTTGAGCAGGCTTTCGCCCTCGAGGATTGCCATCAGCCTGGCGGGCAGCGCGACGCGTTCGAGCACGGCCTTGGCCGCAATGGCATCGGGCGGCGACACAATAGCGCCGAGTGCGAAGCAGACCGCCCAAGGCAGGCCGGGAACAATCAAATGTGCAACCACGCCGACCGCAAGTGTGGTGAACGCAACCGCACCGATAGCTAGCAGCAGGATGGCGCCGAGATTGCGTTTGAGCTGTTCCCAAACAGAGAAGTAGGCGCCGTCCATGAGGAGTGGCGGCAGGAATACGACAATCATCAGGTCCGGGTCCAGGTGAACGGGAGGAAGACCTGGCACGAAAGCCATGGCAATACCGCCAATCAATAGCGCGGCAGCGGGCGGCAACTTAAGACGCTTGGCTAGCAACTGCAAGCCGATCATCACGATTAGCGAGAGCAGGATAAGCTTGAATGCGGAGACGGAGGACATGGATTTGCCTGCGGAGCGTCGGTCAAGCGAAGCTTACCTGACGGCGGCTTTACGTCGAAATTTATGGGGCGTTTGTTATCGCGTGAGGTGTTCGCTTGAGGCTCATGACGGGCGTGCTTGGCTTTAACCAGACCATGACCGTACTATGACGACAATCCATAATTCGAGGTGATTCAATGAACATCGAGCGATATAGATGCTTTGGAGCAACTGCAATGAATGGTAACGATGCTGTGGTTGTCTCGGGTCCTGAACTCTCGGGCTGGTCGCCAGAAGACCGGCAGCAATTCACCATCGAGCAACATGCTCACGCGTGTGTCTTTGTCGACGCAGATGGTCCTGCATACGGTCCGCTCGCGCTGGATTTTTACTACCCGCATGCACGGAGCCCTTTGTGTCTCCACGCGTCGCTGGCTGCTGCCGACCATATCTGGAAGAGTGGGCCGCAGGATGGTGTTTTGTTGCTGACGTCGAGCATGAAACAGCAAGCGCTGGCGTTCGATAGAGCCGGCGACACTATCTTCGTATCGGTCGACATACAGCAGGCAGTTTTCCCCAATGTTTCCATTGCCGACGCAGCAAAGTTATTGCGCTGCGATCCGGGCGTGATCATGTCGTCGCCTGAGGTGGATTCCATAGGCAGCCCTAAGCTTCTCGTGGAAGTGGCTAGCGAAGATGTCCTGTATTCCCTGCGCCCGGATCTGGACGGCATCACGGAGTGGGGCCGAGCGAATGGCGTCAATGGTTGCTTCGTTTACACGCGAATGGACGCAGGTCAGAACGAGTATGCAGGCCGCAATTTCAACCATCTCGATGTGACGCTGGAAGACGCTGCTACCGGCGTCGCGGCTGGCGCACTGAGCGTCAGGTTGAATGCGGATATAACGCTGTATCAAGGGCGGAATCTGGATAACCCTTGCGTGATTCGCGTTTCTTGCGCCGAAGGAAAGATAAGGGTAGGGGGCCGCGTTGCAACGAGCAGATGATCCCGTTTGGACCTGGCGTGACACCGCAAACTTGCGACAGGACAGGTTCTGCTTAACGATATTCAATCCAGTCGGTTCTTGATTAGCGTCCTAAACTAGCACGAGCGTTCAACCCAGCGAGACAGCCATGACGCCCACACCCAAGCTCGCCTTTGCAACCGTGATGGGGATTCTGCTCTATCTCGGACTCGCGGTCCTTGGATGGGGTGGCTTCGCTGCTTTCTTCTCGCACCCGGCGCTGACTGTTGTCGCTATCGCAACGCTGGTGATGTCGGGCGTGACGATCTTCAGCCGCGTCAACTTGAGCTCAGGTGAGCGCGAGGACCGCGATAACCGCTGGGTTATCGCAGCCCTGGTCATAGTTGGACTCCTGCAAGCGTATCTGCCGGCCTATACGGACCGCCACGGATTCTGGATACTTGACGGTGACAACCTCCGCTGGCTAGGCGTGGCCTTGTTCATCGCCGGTGGCGTGCTGCGGATCTGGCCCGTTTTTGTGCTTGGCCACCGGTTCAGCGGGCTCGTTGCCATTCAGCCCGGTCATGCGCTGGTTACGACCGGCATGTACAGCGTCATTCGCCATCCGAGCTATCTGGGCCTGCTCGTCAATTCGCTGGGATGGGCTCTTACGTTTCGTTCCGGGGTCGGCGTATTGCTCACGGTACTTACTATTGTGCCGCTCGTCGCACGCATTCGTTCGGAAGAAACGCTGCTGCGCACGCAGTTCGGGGCCGAATACGATGCTTATCGTTCCCGTACGTCGCGACTGATTCCGGGACTTTACTAAGCAGGACAACTCCTTTGCAGAGTTTGCCTTACCCGCTGAAAGACTTGAGCCAGATTCGGTTGACCTTGCAATTGCAACGGGAAGTTTCTGTCGGCAACGGTTACGCACTGCCCGGGCACTTGCTCATTGCGAGAATGTAACCGCGTAATGCCGTGAAAAATGGCTGTAGCGTGAATGTCGACTTGGATCTCTAGGATGCATCAACGCAAACCGTTGCGATTCATTCATGCAAGGAGATTCCCATGCTCAGCCCTCACGAGTTGTCGACACTGCTCTTGATCCAGCACTCGCCGTCACAGGTGGAACCTCAATGTTCCGATGTGGCGAGTCTCGAGCACGAGCACCTCGTCAGCATCGACGCGAGCACGATCGGCCGGCCTACACCGCGTCTGACTTTGCAAGGCTCCGAGTTATTGCAACAGCTGCATCGATTCTGCACCCGTGAGTTCGCTGAGAACTATTGAACCTGCACTCACATGCGCCGTCGTTCACGCTGGCCCATTGCTGGGCAGTGCCTCCTGCGTCATCACGAGCGCATGCGCGGCGGTGAGAATTGACAGCGCCAGTTCGGGATCGTCCACTGCGCGCGCCAGTGTGATCGCACCCACGATCGTGGCCGCCACGCCTAGTCCCAGCGCTTCATCTCCGTTTCCATTTCCGCCTCGCGCTGCTTGCGTCAACTGATCTGCAAGCCGCCGCAAGTACGTGGTGTAGAGCGCTTTCACGTCCGCGTTTGCATGCACCGCGTCGCCGGCAAGTGCACATAGTGCGCATCCCGTGCCTGGATTCTCCGCGTGAGCGGGGTGCAGGTAGGCGTCGGCGATCGCTTTGAACGGTGTCTTTGCATGTTCCGCCGCATCGGTCGCGCGTGACATCACGCGTGTCTCTCCCCGCGTCATGGCCTGTTCCAGCGCGGCGACGATCAACGCATCGCGTGATGAAAAATGCCCATAGAACGCGCCGTGTGTCAGCCCCGCGCTGCGCATGCAATCGGCGACGCCAAGCGCCTCCAGGCCGTGCTCGCGAATCTGCCGCGCGGCTACGTCCAGCACACGTTGCCTGCTCTCCGCCTTCTGTGCCTGTGAAAATCCCATCGCAATCCTCGCTTGACAATCTGCATGATGAGGATAATACTGAATTTGTGGATTATGTTCAACATTCAGATTGATGGCGCATCATTTAGCGATGCATTCGTTCAGCCGCGACCGGACGGCGACCAACACAGGAGAAGGACCCATGCGATTCACTGACAAAACTGCTCTGATTACGGGCGGGAATAGCGGTATCGGTTTTGCGACAGCGAAGTTGTTGATTAGCGAAGGGGCTCGCGTGGCAATCACGGGGCGCGACCGCGCGAAGCTCGACGAGGCAGTGTCGGAACTGGGTGCAAACGCGCTCGGCATTCAGGCGGATCTGGACGATCCCGCTGCAATCGATTCGGTGATCAAGCAAGTTGGCGACGCTTACGGTTCGCTTGGTATCGTGTTTGCCAACGCGGGAATTTCAGGGCCAACGCCATTGGGCGGCACCACCGCTGCTGCGTTCGAGGCAATTCTTCGTACCAATCTGACGGGGGTATTTCTCACGGTTCAGGCGGCAGTGCCGTTGATGTCGGCGGGAGGATCGATCGTCCTTAATGGTTCGGTCATGCGTGAGCTTGGCAGAGCAGGGACAGCGGCTTATTCGGCGTCCAAGGCAGGTATCACCGGCATGGCGAAGGTGTTCGCCGGCGAGCTTGTGCAACGCGGCATTCGCGTGAACACGGTGATCCCGGGCGGCACACGCACGCCGATCTGGACCCGCGGTGCGCGTACGGGCGCGACGATCGACGGCACGGAAGAAGCGTTGTCGCCGGCTATTCCAATGGGCCGCTTCGCTGCCGCTGAAGAAGTCGCGGCGGCGGTGGCGTTCCTTGCGTCGGACGCTGCATCCGGGATCACGGCGGCCGAGATCGTGGTCGATGGCGGCACGATCGGCGCGCCATGGGGCGCTCCTGCGCTTCGCTAAGGTTAAAACTGAAGCTGAAGCTAAGCCCGCGGTGTAGGCCCCGGCGTAATGTGCCGGAACGAGACCTTATTCCGAAAGCCTGGGAAGCGCGCGCGTATGATCTACGTCTGGAAGTTTCTGGGGCGGTGAACGGTGAGTGGGGAATACCCGTCCACCACTCACCGCCGCGAACACACTGGACGTAGAGGAGAGATTCGACGCATGAAGTTCGACACAGTCGTGCTGGGCGCGGGTATCGTGGGTGTATCGATCGCCATTCATTTGCAAAAGCGCGGCCGCTCGGTCGCGCTAGTGGACCGCAGGCATCCCGGACTCGAAACTTCGTTCGGCAACGCAGGGTTGTTGCAGCGCGAGGGAGTCTATCCCTATGCGCTTCCTCGCGACATTGGCACGCTGATGCACTACGCGCGCAACTCGTCCATCGACGTTCATTACCATCGCGACGCATTGCCCGCACTCGCGCCCTTCCTGTGGGCGTACTGGCGCAATTCCGAACCCGCGCGCCATGCCGCTATCGCGCGTCAGTACGCTACGCTGATCGAACATTGCGTGACCGAGCACGAGATCCTCGCGCAGGAAGCCGGCGTTGAGTCGTTGTTACGGCCAACGGGCTGGATCAAGGTATTCCACAGCGAGAATTCTCGGGATGACGAGTTGCGCGACGCCGAGCGGTGGCATCGCGAGTATGGCGTGCAACACAAGCTCCTCGATCCGGCGACGTTGCAACTTGCCGAGCCGCATCTCGACCGCTCGCTAGTGGGCGGTGTGCATTACACGGATGCCGTGTCGGTCACCGATCCAGGCGCGCTGGTCGCGGGTTATGCCGCGTACTTCGAGCGCTTGGGCGGGCGCTTCCTGACTGGCGATGCAACCTCGCTGGAAGCTGAAGGCGACGGTTGGCGCGTGACGACGCAAGACGGTCCGGTCAGCGCATCGACGGCGGTGATTGCGTTAGGGCCTTGGGCGAAAGATGTGACGTCGGCGTTGGGCTACCGGCTGCCGTTGGCGGTCAAGCGCGGCTATCACATGCATTACGCACCACAACCCGGGACGGTGCTGAACCATCCCGTACTCGATGTGGACAACGGTTTCCTGCTCGCACCAATGGCGCGCGGCATTCGACTGACAACAGGTGTTGAACTGGCGGATCGCGACGCGCCGAAGACGCCTGTGCAACTGATGCGCGCCGAACCTGTAGCCCGTACGCTGTTCCCCCTCGGCGAGCGGATAGATGACGAGCCGTGGATGGGCCGGCGTCCGTGTACGCCCGACATGATGCCGATCATTGGTCCCGCGCCGCGTCACAAGAGCATGTGGTTCGCGTTCGGACACGCGCATCACGGGTTGACGCTCGGTGCAGTTACGGGCCGGCTGATCGCGTCCATGATGACGGGGGAAGAACCGTTCGTCGATGTCACCCCGTTCAGGGCTGACCGCTTCGAATCGATTTGAAGGCGGCCGTGTTTGGCCGAAGCCGCTCGCGATCGATCAGGCTGGCCAAGCGGGATCTGCTCTGAAAATTTGTCGATAGCCCCGTAGAATTGGGGCTTCGCCCCAAGCATGTCCCGCTCGTTTCAGCCTTAAGCAGCTTAGCCACATAAGCCACTTAAGCTGAACGCTGAATTCCGACCCTCATCCTGCCAACGCCCATGAACGCTACCACTATCGAGAACCACGTGAATCAACCTGAAATCTGGCTGATCCGTCACGGCGAAACCGAATGGAGCCTGTCCGGCCAGCACACGGGCCGCACCGATATTCCGCTGACGGAACACGGGCGCGAACAGGCGCGAACGCTCCGGCCGGTGCTCGCCGCGCAGCCCTTTGATCTCGTGTTATGCAGCCCGATGTCTCGCGCTCGCGACACCTGCGCCGAGGCGGGCCTGGGTGCTCAGGCAGAAGAAGAGCCGCGCCTGAGCGAATGGAATTACGGTATCTATGAAGGCCGCAAGACGCACGATATTCGCGCTGAAGATCCTGACTGGGCCGTGTGGACTTCGCCGATACCTGAAGGCGAAAATGTAGAAGATATCCAGGCGCGCGCTGAGTCTCTGATCGAGAGGCTGCTTGCCACGAAAGGGCGCATCGCGCTGTTTTCGCACGCGCATTTCCTGCGTGTACTTGGCGCTTGCTGGATGAACGATTCAGCGGCGCTCGGCGCGCATTTGCTGCTCGATACCGCGTCGGTCAGCGTGCTTGGTTTCGATCGCGAAACAAGGGCGCTCAAGCAATGGAATGTGCGTTATCCGCAATCGTAAAGAAGGGATCGTAAGACAACGTCCAGAGGTTAGAACAAGTCCTCGTGCCGGCAATTCACGAGGATCTCCGCGACGCTCGCCGTATTCGGCATCGCAATAGTGTTCGCGATGAGCAAGGCCAGATCCTCCGGCTGGGTCATCGCCTGAGGTTCGAGGTCGGCTATACCCGCCGCCATGTCGGTATTTACGAACCCGGGACAGATCGCAGTCGCGCGGATGCCGTCATCCCAGCCGGCTCGCCGCACGGCATGATTCAAGGCGATCACCGCATGCTTCGACATCTGGTAACCCGCGTTCAGGTTTTTCACACGCTTGCCCGATAGCGACGCAATGTGCACGACGCGTGCATCGCCGGGTTTGCGCAGATGCGGCAACGCGGCCTGGATCAGGCGGAAGGGCGCCTTCACGTTGATATCGAGCGTTTCCTCGAGTTGCTCGCTCGTGCCGTCCTCAAGCGTGATGTGCGTGCAGATTCCCGCGTTGTTGATCAGCACGTCGACGCGGCCAAAATGCTCGACGGTCGCGTCCACCCATCGTTGCCCGCTTAGCGGATCGCGTGCTTCATACGCGAACGTGAATGCATCGAAGGGAATGGGCAACGACGAAGGGTCACGCATGCCGAGCGACAGCCGATAACCTCGTCGATGCAATTCCGTCGCCACCGCCAGGCCGATGCCGCGATTCGCACCGGAAATCATCGCTACCTTGTTCATGGTCCAGATCCTTGCTTAAAAGCCCGCGTCGATAACAATCTTCGTGCCGTCACTGAAACGGCTTAGCCGGAACATGTGTGGATCGACGAGTGGTGTGTCGTTGGTGACCAGGTCCGCCATCAGTTTTCCCGCGGCCGGACCAATGCCGAATCCATGCCCTGAAAACCCTGTGCCAATGAACAGCCCTGGTACGCTTTCAACGCCCGATATCACGGGAATGGCATCCGGCGTCACGTCCATGAGACCCGCCCAACGCTGCGCAATACGCGCACCGCTCATGTGCGGAAAGACCTTCACGAACTCACGCAGGCCGGCATCGGTATAAGCGGAAATAGGCTCGGGGTCGAGCGTGCGAACGTCCTCGAAGGCCGTCCGCTGATCAAGCGCCCAATGACGCGGACGACGCAGTTCATCGAAGAAACGCGCGCCCAATCCAATCCGCAACGCGCCCATCTGACTCTTGAGCGCTGGAATATATTGGGGCAATAGGCGGAAGCTGTCAGGCGTGATATCCGTGTAAGTGCGAAAGCCGAACGCAATCGTATAACCGCCGTCCGCGCGCTTGCGGAATGCGAACTCCTTATTGCTGGCGCTGACCGCTGGACCGCCTTCAATAGGCGATGTCCGCAACACGGAAGCCTTCACCATCAACTGCGGCACGTTGACATCCAGGTTCCCGCAGAAGAGCCGCGACCACGCGCCGCCCGCAACCACTACGCTCTTGCAGCGGATTGTTCCCAGTTCGGTCACAACCGCGCTGACGCGTCCGGCGCTTGTTTCTATCCCGCGTACCGCGCAGGGTGTCAGGATTTTCACGCCGCGTTTGCGCAACGCATTGGCTATGGCCGGTGCGGCTTTCTGCGGTTCCGCCCGGCCGTCGCCGGGGGTATACAAGCCGCCCTTGAAAGATTTCGTTGCACCGGGCAGCAAGTCGGCCACGGTCTTGGGATCGACTTCTCGGGTATCGAACGCATCATTGCCGGCTAAGGCGCGCGCTTTTTCAAGCCATACGCGATGCCCTTCCATCTTCGCGTCGTCGTTAGCCATGTACAGGATGCCGCATTGCCTGAAGCCGGTATCGATGCCAAGCCTTTGATCAAGCGTGCGCCACAGCTTCAGGCTTTCCATACTCAGTTCGAACTCGCGCATGTCGCGATGCGTGACGCGCACCCAGCCCCAGTTGCGGCTGGATTGTTCGCCCGCTATATAACCCTTCTCGCATACGGCGACGCGCAGGCCTTTATCGCTTAGATACAACGCCGTACTCACGCCAATAATCCCGCCACCGACCACCACGACATCCACTTCGTCCGGCAGGGTGGTGTCGTTGGTGACGGTCTCGACTGGTGGTCCCATAAAGTGGTTTTTCCCCGCCTTTAGTTGTGTTGTTCGGCCATGCCCGCACGTGCCGCTGCCGCTTGACGTTTGAGTTGCCTGCGGGTGGTGGCCGTACTTGTGCCGTATCGCGGATTCGAATGCCGGTTGGTCCAGCGGTCGATATGATTGATCGCGTGCGTGAGCGGCACGGTAATCAGCAAGTAGACGAGCCCGGCGGCAACCAGCGGAGAAAGGTTGGCCGTATTCACCGATGTGTTCTGCCCGATCGTGAACAAGTCCCGTTGCGAAGTCAGGAGCCCGAGAAAATAAACGAGACTTGAGTCCTTCACAATCGAAATGAACTGGTTAGCCAGCGCCGGCAAAATGCGCCGGATGCCTTGCGGCACAACCACGTGACGCATGGCAGTCCAGTAGGTCATACCGAGCGCCTGACATGCGGAGAGTTGCCCTTTGCCCACGCTCTGAATGCCCGAACGAAATATCTCCGCTATATACGCCGATGAAATCAGCCCGAGCGCCACGATGGCAAGCGGATACGGGTTCGGACCGAACACCGCGAGCCCGACCGGCGCCAGTCCTTGCCCGACCAGCAGGATCACGAGCGCCGCCGGCAGACCGCGAAAAACCTCCACGAACACTCGCGCAGGCACTTCGAGCCAGCGCATATGCGACACCGCCATCAGCGCCAGGACCATACCCGCGATGATCCCGAGCAGGGTCGAGAACAGCGACAGCACGAGCGTGTTGACGAGCCCGGTTTCGAGCAGCGAAGGCAGCGATCCCGTGAGCAACTGCCAGTCGAGGAAGTTCTGCAGGAATGCGTTCATGGCGCTCTCCGGATCATGTCGGCGAAAATTCAGCTACCGGTTTTCATTACGTAGGGTGGCAGGCTGGCGGGCTTCGGATAACCTGGATGAAACTGCGTATAGAGCTTCATCCAGGTGCCGTCCGCCACCAGCTCGTTAAGCGTCTTGTTGACCGCCGCCTCGAGCTTCGCGTTGCCTTTGCGTATCGGAAATCCAGCCGGCAGATTGATCGCCGAAATATCCAGCCGGTCGGCAAGATTCAACTGCGGGTACTTGCTTTGCAGACCGTCGACGAGCGATTTATCGATGAAGAAACCATCGATATATTTCGAGCGCAGGGAGAGGAAACCCGCGTTCACGTTAGGGAAGCGCACGATCTGCGCGCCCGGCAAGTAGCTGTCCGAATACGTGTCTTCAATGGTACCTTGCACTACGCCAATGCGCTTGTCCTTGACCGACGCCTTGTCGCTCGTGATCGCGCTATCGGGCAAGGTCGCTACGCTAAGCAGCCCAGTCAGATAACCCTCGGAGAAATCGACCATCTTGAGCCGGTCCGTCGTGATCGAGATCGATCCGGCGGCGAGATCGATCTGCTGGTTCGACACACTCGGCAGCAGACCGCTGAAATCTTGCGCACGGAAGTCGACGCTCAATCCCAGCTTCGCACCAATCGCGCGCAGCAACTCCACGTCGAAGCCGGTCATCTTGCCGTTATCGATGTAGGAGTAAGGCTTGTTGTTAGCATCCACGCCTGCCATCAGCTTGCCCGGCGCTAGCGTGCCGATGTCGTCGGCATAGGCGCTGGTAGCGGCCATCAACGAGAAGGAAGCGACGAGGGAAACAAGACTGAGAAAGTGTCGAAACCGCATGATGTTGCTCCAGGGAAAACCAGCGATGAAATGAAAATACGACGGGTCGATGCAGCGTCACTATCGGGCTTAAAACAGGCTTAAAACACGAACGTCAGGACAACGCGCCGCGCACGCGTCCGTTCCAGCAATCGTCGAGCTGATACAGCACGGCGCCCACCGGCACGCTCAAGTTGCGCGCCATGCCGCCCGGACTCAACGGGAACGAACCTTCGCCGAATGCGCCGGGCGCGGCATCGAGATGTAGTAGTGTTCGTGCAATGCGCTGCCCGAGGTAACTCATCAACGCGACGCCATTGCCGTTGCAGCCGAGTGCGTAAAACACGCCATCGCGCTGGCCAATATGCGCGAGCTTGTCGCCGGTCATCGCAACGTAGCCCTTCCATGCATGCGTGATACGCACGTCGCGCAAGGCGGGCCAGAGCTGCACCATCTTCTTGTGCAGGATTCGCGCGGCCTCGCGTTCACCGACTTCGCGAAATGATGGCCGCGAGCCGAACAACATGCGCGTGCCGTCGGGCGAAGGACGCGTATAGAACAAGTTGCGCTTCGAGTCGCTGATCATGCGGCGACCCGGATTCAAGACATCCATGAGTCCCGGCGGCAGCGGTTCCGTGGCGATCTGATAACTCGCCACCGGCAGCACGCGACGTGAGAAAAATGGCAGCAGGTTCCCTGTATAACCGTTGGTCGCGACCAGCACCTGCTTTGCATCAATCTTGCCGCGCGCTGTATGGACAGCGAAGCGCTCGCCGGTCCGTTCAATCCGTTCCACTGCCGCGTGCGAATGCAGGCTCGCACCGCAACGCCGCGCAAGCTCGCGTAGCGCACGATGATATTTCGCCGTATGCAGGCCGCCGTATTCATCCACGAGAATGCCGCCGTAGTAGTAGTCCGATCCCACCACGGCGCGTTGCTCCGCACGCGTCACCACGTGCACCGTCACCCCGGTTTTCTCGCGCAGCAGCTCACCTTGCTGACGTAAGCGCTCGAAGTGCCCGGGGGTGAACGCACCAAAAAAGCGGCCGGTTATCTGCAGGTCTGCGTCAAGCGATTCGCTGGCTATCAGGTGCTTGAGATAGTCGAAACTCGCCGAGGATTCCGACATCAAGCGGCCAAGCCTCTCCGCCGATACCCCGCGAATGGCGTCGGTCAGCGCCAGCTTTTGTCCGCTCGACACCATGCCGCCGCTGCGCGTGCTGCCGCCCGCGCCGATCTCGGCGGCATCCAGCACAGCGACGGATTGCCCTTGCCGAGCCGCTTCTGCCGCAGCCGATAACCCGCAATAGCCGCTTCCCACGATCACCAGATCCACGCTTGACGGCAGCGCGACGCGCGACGTTTCGGGTGGCGCGGCGTCCCACCAATACGGGGCGATGCGAAAGTCATCGTGGAAAAGCAGTGCGTCGGCTCGCATGGTTTGCTGGGAGTGACTAGTTGCAACCAGTCTAGAAGCGCTTCCGTCATCCGGTCAAATACGGCCAAAAAGGTCTTCTATTCATTTTTGATATGACAAGCTTCCCTGTGGACTGAGCAAATCGGGGAGAGAGGCATACATGAACCAGAGGCAAATTGAAGCGTTCAGGCTGGTGATGCTGCGGGGATCGATGACTGCAGCGGCCGAAGAACTCGGCACGTCGCAGCCTAGCGTCAGCCGCCTGATTGCGGAGCTGGAGGCGTCCACGGGCCTGGCGCTTTTCACACGCAATGGCGGGCGAATCCAGGCCACCGACGCGGGCACGGCCTTCTATCGCGAGGTGGACCGCAGTTTCGTGGGACTCGAGAAGCTCGGTCATTCAGCGCGGGAAATCCGCCAGTTCGGCAGTGGCAGGTTGCGCCTGGTGGCGGCGCCGGTGCTGGCACTATCTTTCGTACCCCTTGTGATCGAGCGCTTCCTCGCGGCGTATCCGCGCATCGCGGTGTCGCTGGAAATGCGCAGCGAGGGCACGATTCAGCGCTGGGCATCGTCGGCATATTGCGATGTCGGTTTTGCCACTACGACGCCCGATGCGTTCGGCGTGACCAGCGCGGAGTTGTATCGGCTGGCGGGCGTCTGCGCGCTGCCCGCTCAACATCCGCTCACCACGCGCAAGCGCATTCATGCGCGTGACTTGAGGGATCAGACGCTCATCCTGCCGTCCTACGCCGACGATACCCGCTCGTCGCTCGATCGCGCGTTGCGGCAAGCCGGCGTGAACCAGGTGCCGGCGATTGAAACGCCTTACGGCGCCACTATTTGCGCGATGGTCGCGCGTGGCCTGGGTGTGGGCGTGGTGAATCCGCTGGCCACGTCCGATACCAATCCCGCGCGCATTGTGTTCCGGCCGTTCTCGCCGGACGTGATGTTTCGCGGCTTCACGGTTTGCCCTCAGTTACAGCATCCGAACCCGCTGGTGAAGGCCTTTCTGGATCTCACCAACGAAACGATGGCCATTGAAGCGGCCCGTTTGCGAGATTTCGCCGAAACAAGTCTGAGCGTTCGTGGTTAGGTGTTTCACCGATTCGTCTTGGCGCCGATTATTCATGTAGTCGGTCGGCGGGAATCTGCACGGCGTTTCCGTGCGTGATGCGCGGGAGAAGTGATACGAGTGCCAGGAACCCGTTCATGTGAAGCTGCATCTGGATGGCGCACGGCTTTGGCATGCCACGGCCACGACAGGTATTGCGGAGAGCGAATACGCCCGGCATTTCGACAGCGTCAGCGTCTGCTTTTCCAAGGGACTGGGTGCGCCTGTTGGATCGGCGCTGGCGGGATCACGCGAATTCATCACGCGGGCGAGACGCTTCAAGCAGCAGATTGGCGGTGGTTTCAGACAGGCCGGGATCATCGCGGCCGGTGCGCTTTATGCGCTGCAAAACAACCGGGCGCGACTGATTGAAGATCATGAAAACGCCCGTCTGCTCGCAGAAGGAATTGCTTCGCTGCCGGGTATCGAGATCGATGTGAGTACGGTTGAAACGAATATCGTCAGGTTCGCGGTGACGTCCTTGCCTGCGGGTGAGTTTGTCGAACGCTTATACGAGAAGGGCCTGTACGTACTGCCTTCCGGTACCGATGGCGTGCGCGCAATTCCGTATCTGAACATCACGAAAGCGCAGGTTCAGGAAGCTATCGGCATCATTGCGTCCGTGGCTGAAGCGTATGCGGACAAGGCCGGTGCAATGACCGGACAAGCGGCAACCCGCGGCGCGGGATATTGAAAGAAAAGGTGCGATGTTCGTTGACAATCGCACCTTGCCACTTGCGCTTTACTTCGGCGCTCCGGCTTGCCGCTTGGGATCGGCCTTCATGAATGCCGGATGCTGGTCACATGCGGCCATGATCCGGTCGATAGTCGGCACATCAGGGATCGCGATCTTGAAGACGCGCGTCACCGCGACAATACTCGCGAGGCAAATATCCGCCATGGTGGGTTCATCGCCATGACAGAACTTGCCCGTTTCCGGTGCGCCCGCCAGGCGCTCTTCGACAGCGGCCAAGCCCGTGCCGAGCCACTTGATTTGCCATGCACGCCACGCGGTATCGTCGAATCCACCCGTTGTCTGAAGATACTTTTTCACGCGCGGCACGACCATCGGATGGGTATCGGCTGCACACATGGATGCAATGGAGCGCACTCGTGCACGACCGTATAGATCAGTCGGCAATAGCGGTGGAGAAGGCTGCAATTCGTCGAGGAATTCGAGGATAGCCAGCGATTGTGTCAGCGGTTCGTGCCCTTCTGAAACCAACGCGGGAATGGACCCTAGCGGACTGATCTTCAGGAATTCGGCGCTGCGTTGCTCGCCTGCGTCAAGGTCGATGTTTTGTTCGTGCGCGCTCAGGCCCTTCAAACTTAGGGCGACACGTACGCGAAACGCGGCGGACGAGCGCCAGAACGCGAAGAGTTCGAATTGCGCTTGCTCTGACATGAGGATCTTCCTTCGTAGTGGACGGTAACGGCGGCGTGGGTTAGGCCGTCATCTATTAACTATGCATCAAAGTGCTCTAGCCTGCGTCCACATCTTTGCATGTCAAGCATGTCACCAAGATCGTAATCTCCACAAGCACCAATGCCCGGCGAACCTGAGTTCGCCGGGCATTGGCTTCCTGCGCCGTCTTAAGCTTCAACGTTGATCAGTTATGCGAGAAGAGCGAACGTGTGTCGTTAGCCTGATCCCGTTCACCGGATTGGGTCGTGGTGCTTCGCACGCCACCGTAAGCCCTTGCGTCAGGGTTGTTCGCCGCATTTTCTGCTGCGATGGTTTGCGCGCTTTGGCCGCGTTGTGACGAGGGTGCGCCGACTTGCGGGTTGTAGGAGGGCGCCGGGCCATAACCGCTGCTGGCAAATGCGGGTGCTGCAAAGGCGGCGGATACGGCGACTAACAACGATGCAATAAGGGTCTTGTTCATGATGTGCTCCGATGCGTATTGGTACTTCATTCATGGGCTACGCAGCGGTCTTGCTGATTGGTGCGCTGCGTCGATGGAATGGAGTATATGCGCGCACTATCGAAATATTGTACCGATAGAGGGGAATTGTTAATCCACTCAAAACGAACAATCAGGCGCACTGAACTTGGCTGAATTCGCTAAGAAAATAGGGCGTGATAACCAATGGAAGAAACTCCAAGCGGCTTAGATGACACAAGCGGCTAAGGGACGAACCAGGGACGAACCAGGGTCTAGTCAAGATCTAACCCGCTCTAGCTGCCTTGCACCGGCAGTTCCTTTAACTCCACGTCCGGCGCCATGGTATTTCCCACGGCCGCGGCAGGGACATTGACTGATGACTGTTCAAGCCGGTTGCTGCCTTTGCTCGCCAGCGCGGCGCAATCGCCCATTGGCAAGCGCTTGACCACGACGTATGCAACCAGCATGGCCATTGTGCCGAAGATTGCGTTACCGGCGGCCTGTCCGATCATCACGCCGACCGGTCCATTGCGCATCCCGACCGCGACGAACGGTATCGTGCCGATGGTCGCGCGCCCCCAATTAAACAGGGTCGACAGCAACGGCCGATCAAGATTGTTGAAGGTCGCATTTGCCACGAACTGGCAGCCGACGAACGCATAGCTCGCCACCAGCCACGAACAGAACGCCGTGATAATGACGGCAGTGTCGCCACGGGCCGAGAACGCGCGGATCAGGCCACCCTGAGCGAGCGCCAGCACGATCCACGCAATTGCAACCGTCAGCAGTACGAACACCAGGCTGTTGCGAACCGTTTCGCGAATCCGGTCCGCGCGACCCGCGCCAAGGTTCTGGGCGATGATCGGGCCGACCGCGCCGGTCAGCGCGTAAATCATCGCGAAGGCCACGGGCGTGATGCGGTCGATGGTGGCTTGCCCCGCCACGGCGGCAGCACCGAAACGCGCCATGGCATGGGTGACGTATGCGCTGGCGACGGGCGTGGCGAGGTTGGTCAGCACGGCGGGCAGGGCGACCTTCATGACCGGCTGACTGTTGGACCACAAGCGTGCAAAGCGGACGGGGGCAATGAGATCGTTGACCCGGGTCGCGCCATAGAGGCCAACAAGCGCAAGCGCGACACGCGCGATATCGTTGGATATGGCCGCACCCGTCAGCCCGAGATGAAAACCGAAGATCAGGATGGGGTCGAGGATCGCAGTCACGACTGCCGCGGTCAGCGTGACGCTCATTGCCCGGTGGGCATCGCCGACAGAACGCATCAGCGCGGCCGTGCACATGCCGATAGCGAGGAACACGTATGTGGGCGCGGTGATCAACAGGAAGCCGCGGGTCAGCACGCGCGTTTCGCCGGCCGCGCCGAGCGCGTTGAGAATCGGGTCGAGAAAGAGCAGCGTGGCGGCGCTCAGTACGATCGTGATGAGGATCATGAGCACGAGACTCGCCGATGCCACTTGCCGCGCTTTGGTCCGCTGGCCCGCACCGAGCAGCCGCGCGACCGTTGCGCTGACGCCTATGGTCATGCCGATGGAAATGGCGGTGTGGAAGAAGTTGATGGTCCCGGCGAACCCGACGGCCGCGGCAACCGACGTATCGCCGAGCAGCGATACATAGAAGAGATTCGCCAGATCGACCGCGAACACGGCCATCAATCCAATCGCCCCGGTTCCTGCCATGACCACGACATGCCGCAAGGTCGAGCCGTGTACGAAGCGAGCGGAGTCAACCTGGCGTTTTGTTGTCATGGCGGAGCATGGGGTAGGGGTGGACAAATGCCGTGGGCGAATGCAGTGAGCGAATGATCGCATGAATGAACTTCGTTTCCCTGGGCGCAAGAATGATCGTCCAACGTTGCGCATTTAATGGAAACGAATGCAGAGTTATACGCGCGTTGTGGGAACAGTATCCTGTTCGCGCTGCCGCTTCTCCATGTCAGGGCATTTTCGAGATAATCGATCGCCTACAATGTCTTTGGACGCCGTGCGCCGGACTTGCGACATAGCATCAAATGTTTCGGGAACGTGTCTTGCACGGCGGCTTCACGAAGCGGCGAACGCGCTGCTTTACAACGTCGTTGACTACGTCGACCAAGGGATAAACATCATGAGCATTTTTGGCACGATCTTGAGCAAGATTTTCCCTTCAAGCCACCCCGCTGTTACAGCGCCTGCGGCGCCCCCTGCGGCAGACCCAACCACGGCGCCTGCTGCAGCCGCAGCACCGGCTGCGGCTGCAGCAGAACCAGTGGATGTCGAAGCAGTCCTGACTGCCATGCAGGCGAATACGTCGGAGCAATTGAACTGGAGGACATCGATTGTTGACCTGATGAAATTGCTTGGCCTCGACAGCAGCCTCTCTGCCCGCAAGGAGCTGGCAGGTGAGTTGCACTATTCGGGCGATACCAACGATTCCGCATCAATGAACATCTGGTTGCACAAAGCTGTGATGGCACAGCTCGCAGCCAATGGCGGGAAGGTGCCGGACAGCTTGAAGGGCTAAGCTTCGCGTCGCCTTCGCGGCGACGGCTGGCACGCCTGTGCGACGGGTTGTTGTATCGCAAGGAAATCAGGCGTGCCAGCATGATCACGCAGACCGTCAGGTCTGCGCAACGTCATGCTCTTGTCACATTTTTTTGGACGCACTACGCCGTGCGATGAGCGTGATTATCGTTCCAGCTTCAGCGCCTTCCCATATCCCGTCAGTTCCAGATAACCGTGACCTAAGGTTTTACCGTCACGACTCACGCGTACCGCTCCCTCCCAATACACCGCGCCGGTCGACTGGCTGGAGTCGAGCTCCTGATCTTCCATCAATGGATCGAGCTGCCACGTAAGCCCGCCAGTCCTGACCGTCTCTGATACCGGATAGGAAGTTCCCGTGCGTGGCGAGCGCCATGTCCTGCGCGGCGTGAAATCGACCTGGTCCCCATCGAATGCGCTCACATGCCCGCTGGCATCGCGAAGCGTTGCGTGTGACCAGACTGTCCCGCCGTTTTGTCCGCGCACCTTGAAAGCCATCAACGCCGATCCGTCCGACAAATTGGCGCCTAGCCAATCCCATCCCGTGGCATCGCTACTAAGCACCGTGCTTGACCATTCGTGATCCAGCCACGCCGAGCCGGTCACTGTCGTGCTCAGGCCGGCCTTGCCGTTCGCGTTGGAAGCGCGTGTGACCTTGCCGCTCACGCGCAGTTGCGGTTCGCTGTAGTAGTAACTCGCTTGCGCCGCCAGCGGACCTTTTCGCGAGTACCCATTTTTGCCCTGCAGCAGCGGTTCCTGAGTCGGCGCGAGCGACAGGTTCAGCGTGAAATCGGCGGCATTCACTGTGACGGTGTAGTGACCATCGGCTGCACGCACGAGTTGCCAGGCGTCTAGCTTGACGTCGGTGTTGTCGGTCTTCGCATAAGCAAGACCAAAGCCCTGACGCGCAATCTTCTGATCGTGAACAAGCCGACCCAGTGAAGGATCGCTAAGCGCCGCATGAGCGATGATCAACTGCGTCGGCGCGAACGCACCCGGGTCCGCGGGATCGTGCCCTGTAGCCGAGCGAAAGAACGTGATCTGGAAACCGAGCGGCTTGCCATCCGGTTGATTGAGCCATCCCGTTGCGTACCACCACTCGGTACGAAAGGCCGGATGCGCGCCCGCGTCTTGCGGGAAAACAAGCGGATGATCTTCTGTGACCGCAGCGAATTCCATCGCCATGGCAGGTGTGCTGATCACGCAGCAAGCGCATGCCATCAAGGCCCATCGCCACGCCTTTAAGTATCGTCGAGGACCACGCATTACCAGTCCTCCTTCACCGCGCGCACGGCATCGAGAGACACCGCCTTGCGTCCCGCGACCACCGCTGTTGCACATGACGAGATCAGCATGACGAGGGCCACCGTGCTCACCACATGCCATGGAATATGCATCGACATGCTCCAGTGGAACGACTGTGGATTAACCACAAAGACCAGGATCAGACTGATTGCCCAGCCCAGGATAAAGCCCATGGCAATGCCGAGCGCAGTCAGCATGCCGGCTTCCGCCCCGAGGATCTCGAGCACCTGATGACGCGTTACGCCGACATGCCGCAACATGCCGAACTCGCGCGCACGGGCAAGCGTCTGCGCCGAGAACGTTGCCGCGACGCCGAACAGTCCGAACACAATGGCCACCGCTTCCAGCAGGTAGGTCACCGCGAAGCTCCGATCGAAAATGGTCAGCGTCCGCGCGCGGATGTCGCCGGGTTCAGCGAACTGCATCGCGGCGCCGAAGGGCAATTTGCGCAGGTTCGCGATGACGCCTTCCACGCTTGCGCCTGGGTCGACGGTGATCGCCGCATCGGTGGCGCCTGTGTCTCCCGTGAGGCGCCGGTAGTCAAGGAGCCGCAACTGGATCGCGCCCGTCTGCCGAGCGTAATCACGCCATACGCCGGCTACGACGAATGTCCCGCCGTGTGCGCCGATCGATAACTTGAGCCTTTGCCCCGGCGTGTATCGATACAAGTCGACCATCGCTTCCGATACCCATATGG
>NZ_JAQGMM010000394.1 GCF_028292365.1 Caballeronia sp. | reverse complement strand
TGCTGAGCTTGCTGTTGATACGGTTGCCGATATTGCTGCTGATTCTGGGCCGGATAAGGCTGCTGATATTGCGGCTCATACGGTTGCTGATAAGCCTGCCCCTGCGGCTGATTTTGCCCTTGGTATTGCCCCTGATACTGTCCCGAATCCTGAGCCGGCGCTTGCCCCGGATACGGCTGCAGCGGTGCCGCGGCCGGGCCGCCAGACTGGCTTGAACCCGAAGTGTCGGGACCATATCCACCGCCTGTCGCTACCGGGCGTCCAAGATTACCCGGCGTTGAATAGGGTGCAACATAGGGTGTCGAATAAGGCGCAGGTTGAGGCGGGGGCAAGTAGTTCGGCACGTTCTGCGTCGGTGAAGAAGGCTGGGGATAATTGGACGACCCAGCGGGCAACCCGGGCATCGGCGCGGTCGAGCGCGTGAACAGTCCGCTCAGCGGACCGGCCGGTGCGCCCGATGCGCCCGCTGACGTATCGACGGCGGTCTTGCCTTCAAAGGGATTGGTGCCGGGCAGCGGCATCGACCCGATGCGCTGCATGGCCGATTCCCAGCCGCGCGGTACATTGGGTTGCGCGCCCTGACCAGTCGTGCGTGCCGTTTGACGCACGGGCGTATTGGCAGCGATCAACGCCTGCTGCAAATACCGCGATGCCAGCGTCAGCTTGCCCTCAGCGTGATACATGCGGCCGGTCGCGGCGAGCACGCGGGGATCCTCGGGAGCCGCGCGCAGCGCCTGATTCGCCGTCGCCTCAGCAAACGAAAATTCCTTGGCGCCAGACGCCGCGCCAATTGTTGCAACCTGCAAGTCGATGTCGTCGGGACGCCTGGCCAACGCCGCGCGATAACTCGCGAGCGCGCTGCGGTCGTCGCCTGCGGAGGTGTACAAACGGGCCAGCGCGGCTTGCAGATCGGGGTTATCGGGCATGGCGGAAAGCCAGGGCGCGATTACATCGTAGGCGGCGGCCAGGTCCCCGCGCTGACGCACGGTATCGGCCTGTTTCACCACAATGCCGATGTTCAGGTTGTTGAAGTCGATGCGTTGCTGCGGCGTGAGTTGCGAAGCGGCCAGCCGTCGCATGACCGAGCTCAGCTCGGCTTCTTGTTGCGGATTCGTTTGTCCCGCGGCAACGGGAACGGCAGTCAGGATACCTGCATATTGCAGCAACAGGCCGGTATCGTCGGGAGCGGCTGCCATTGCGCCGCGCACCAGCGACAACGCGCGCATGGTGTCGCCCGCCTGCAGATACGACGAAGCCAGCACGCCGATCAGTTCCGGGCTGCCTTGAGCAGTGGGCGTGGCGGCTTGCAGAATTGCCTCGGCTTGTTGCGTCTGCCCGGCACGCGACATCCGGTTCGCGAGTTCCGCCTGCGTATGAACCCATAAGCGATGTTGCAGCACGGTCATAGCCGTCGTGCGCTGGTTGACCGGGATACGTTCCAGCTGCGATAACCCTGTCGCCCAGTCTTGCGTCTCGGCCGAGAGCAGCGCGCTTGCATAAAGCGCATCGGTCATGTCGGGGTGCGCGGCGAGCAAGCCGTCCATCATGCTGCGGGCATTGCCGACGGCACCTTGGCGCACATAGATGCGGGCAAGGTCGAGGCGCATCCAGACATCGTCGGGATTGTTCAGCAACGCGTCTTCGAAGAGACTGCGCGCGGTGCCCAGGTCGCCTCGTGCTTCGGCTGCGCGCGCCTGCGCCGCCTGCGCTTCGCCGCGCAGCTTGTCGATGCCGCCGGCCTTCGCCTGCTGCTCCGCGTTCAACTGGTTCGCAAAGCTAAGCGCTTCGTCACCACGGCCTTGCGCTGCCAGTGCACCGACCAGCCCGCGGATCGCGTCAGGGTTGTCGGCCTGGCGGCGCAGCGCCATCCGGTACGCCTGTTCCGCGCCGCGCGGGTCGCCGCTATTGAGCAGCGTTTCGCCGAGCAAGGTCTGAGCGGTGGTGTCCGACGGATTCAGCGCGATCGCACGCTCGAAATCCGACTTCGCCTTCGCGATCTCGCCATTGCTGCGCGCGCCAATACCCGCGCTCGTATAACTCCAGTAGGTCGCGCTGGTGAGCGCATCTTTCCACCGAGCCGGATTGCCGGCACGCGATGCACGCTCCAGGTAGGTGCGTGCCTCGTCGAATTTTTCTTGCTTCAATGCGGCGATGCCCATGCCGCCCAGCGCATCGGCGTCGTTCGGGCTGTTCGCCAGCACTGCAGAAAAACGGGCGCGCGCCGTGACGATATCGCCACGATCCAGCGCGGTGAAACCATCGGCGACCGCACGGCCGCGGGAATCGACAGCAGCATCCGCTTGCGCGCGATCGCGAGCCTGCTTGTCTTGCTGGACCATCGAATCGAAACGCGCTTTAACCGCAGGATCGTCCGGCGATGCCTGCAAATAAGCCTGATAGAGCGGGGCGTCGGACGCGCGTGCGCCGAGCCACAGGAGTGCCTGGCGCCAGCTTTTTTTCGCCTGCTCGCCGACCGTGCTGTCAGTGCTCAACTGCGCAAGACGCGCAATGCCGTCGCGGCGTGTGGTGTCGCGATAGGTCAGGTGCTGCGCGAGCGCCAGCGCGTAGCGCGGGTCGTTGGGGTTCTCGCGCGCGAGTTGCGTGAGGCCCTGACGCGCCTGATCCCAGCCTTGCGGCGTGGCAGCAAGCGCCTGGTAATACTCGAGCGTGAGTTCGGGCGTAGCGGGCTTGCCGTTGATCGCGCGCTGATATTCCTGCACCGCCGATGCGCTCTGACCACTTTGCGCGAGCCGCCGGGCGTCGTTCACGGTCTGGTCGCGCGGGCTGGTTTCGCCCAGCCGCCGGCCAAGTTCATCGATATTCGGATACTGCGGCGCAGCTTCCCGCAGGCGCTGCAAGTATTGCTGCGCGCCGCTGCCGTCCTTGCGGTCTGCGAGGATGATGCCCATGCCATAGAGCGCGTCGGGCTGCTTCGGGTCGATGCGCAACACCTTCTGCCACGCTTGTTCGGCCAGATCGCCGCGGCGATGCGACTGCCAGTAGCGGCCCTGATCGATCAGCACGCCGAGCGGCGAGTTGGCAGCGGCACCACCGGCAGGGGCACCACCGGTAACCGCGCCCGCGGTGGCTGCGCTGCTGGCGGCTTGCGCGAACGCGGTCAGCGGCACATTGGCGGCACAGCCCGCCGCGAGGCTCAGCGCAATCGCGCGTGCGCCAGCGTGCGGTTTCATGGGGAACAGGGGCCGTTTCAACATGCACTTCTCCAGCTCGGCACGAGTCGGCCGGCTTCGTCGAAACGGTATCGGCCTTCTATAAATCCGGCGCCGAACAAGCCCAGCACCCGGTCGTAATAAACCGGTTCACGGTTAGGATTTGCGGGCGCAGTCGCCAGTGAAGCGGCCACGGGCGTGTCGAGTGCCGCGAGATGCGCGCGGGCAAGTCCCAGGCCGCGATCATCGCCGAGGGTCTTGAAGTACGGCGCAAGCGCGGCCCAGTAGCTAAGCGGGCCTTCGCCACTGGTCACGCCTGTCGCCACATTCACGCGCTCCGGCGGATAGCCGTTAAGCGCTACGACTTGACGCATGCCGCCGAGCGCCGCGAGCCACGGTTTGGCTAGCGGATCGGCGCTGGACGCAAGGCCAGCCCACAGATACACGCGAATGGCGTCGTAGCTGCCAGTGTCCGCGGTCTGCGGATCGACGACGAACTGCCCGGACTTGTACGCCGCCCAGTCAGGAGAGAAGCCGTGCGGCGCGGTGGTTGTGACGAGCTTGTAGCTGTTCTCGGCAAGCTGGTTCCACGGACCGTCCGGCATCTCGCGAGCGAGGCCGCGCAACACCGGCAATGGCGAATAGCTTGGATTGAGACGCGTCACGTCGCCGGTTTTGAAACCTTGCGGACCGGGCAGCAACATAGGCCCAAGGCCTGCGAGATTCGTCACTTCGTGGCGCACGATCTGAGAGGCCAGCGCCATGCCCAGTTGCGTATAACTCTTCTCGTTCCACAGACGGCCGGCTTGCAGCAGGTCGTAAGCGATCCACAGGTCGGAATCGGAGGCGGAATTTGGATCGAGCACGCCGAACGAGCCGTCGGGCTTCTTGCCCCATTGCCACGACGGCAACCGGACGTTGCCCGGTTCGAACTGGTTCGCCGCGAGGTTCGTACGGGTCCAGGCGAGCAGCCGGTCGAAGGTCGAGCGGTCGTTCGCGACCAGCGCAAAGAACATCGCGTATGACTGGCCTTCGGAGGTTGTTTGCTGTGTCGGCGTGGAGTAATCGATCACGCGGCCATCGGCTTGCACGAAGCGTGCGGCGAACGTGCGGTAAGCGGTCCAGTCGGTACATTGCGGCGTGGGCGTTGAAGACGCATGAGCGCTGAAAGTTATGCCCGCGCCGATCAGCGCCAGCGCCAGAATTGCAGTCTTCGATCCACGTCCGAAACCAGCCTCCATATCAATCCCTCAAACGGCGCGCGGCAATGGCGCGCAGCGACCGGTAGAACAATGCCGCGATGATAATGGCTGCGAGCAAGCTGCCGAGCACCAGCAAGAGCGGATGTGACGACAACGCCCAGCGCATGTATTCGAAAGGCGACAGGCGGCCAACGTAATAAGCCTGGCCATTGGATGTCACCGTCACTTCGCGTCCATGAATCACCGCCATGGCGCCCTGGATTTCGGGGAGGATGTCGTTGTCGAGCAAGGCGGCTGACAGGTCTGCATCGGACTGTCCGGCCGCGCTGATGAGCGCCACCGCGCTGCGATTGCTTTTCAGCGGCGATTCGAAACCGGTGATGAGCGCGTCGCCGCTGGCGCTGACAAGTGACATGTCGGCGCGCGCCGGCAGGCGCTCAACACCGTGCGGGCCGTGCCACCAGTCGACTACCTTGAACGCGACATCGGAGAGTTCGAAGTTGCGTGACTCTCCATCTCCCGAGAACGGCATCTGCTTCGCCCAGGTTTGCAGCAGCGGCTGGCGGCCGGGTGAGCCCAGGATCAGCAGGTCTTTATCGGCGAGATTGTCGACCTGATCCGCCTGGGCGACGGTCACGCCGGTCACCGGATAACCCGTCGATGCCCCCATGCGTCCCATCTCCAGCAAGTACAGGCTGAAGTCGGCGGAGGTCGGGTCGTTCGGCATGATGACCGCTGTTTCCGAGAGGTCGGCCATGCGCGTGAACGGGAAGCCGCCGTTAGCAAAGGCCGCGAGGTCAGGCAGCGCCATGTAGTGCGGGAAACCCGACAGGTCGATGGTCGAATTCGGATCGATGGAACCCACCACGTTATCCAGCACGCGGCCCTGGCATTCGCCGGTCTTCGGGTAGTCGTAGTAGAAGTGCAGGCGCAATTGCGAGCGCGGCGTGAGCAGCAGCGGCGGCACGTAGATCTCATGACGCGCGGCGGCCGTCTTGTCGGGCATCACCTGGTTGAAATAGCGGCCGAGATCGAAGGTGGAGGTAGCGACCGCCGGAATCCGCAGCGACTGCACGAAACCGTCGTTCACGTTGATGTTCAGCGTGGACCGGTCCAGCGTGGGACGCACTGTGTATCGATACCCCAGATCGATCGGCACGCCCTTCGTTTGCCACATGAAGAGATCAGGCGGCACGCGCATGTTCACGCGCACGGCGTCGGCGTTATAACCCGACACCGACAGGTCGCGCGCTTCCGCCAGTTCGCCGAAACGCACCGGCCGGTCGGTCGGCAGCCAGTTCGGCGCGTCGTAGGGTTTGCGCGGCGCGAAGTCGTTCAGTTGCGTGATCGTCGCGGTCGTGCCGGACAGCGTGTTCTGGCCGATGCCGAGCGCCTTCGCGGCGGTCTTCAGTTCGGCGTCGTTGCGTCCCATCACGAGGAGCAAGCGGCCGCGCGAGGGACTATTGGGATCACTCGCGCGATCCAGCACGGCGATGGTTGGGCCGGTTATATCGGGGATCTTCACGCCGGCCGGGTGCTGGTCGCTGGTGGCGAACACCACGGCATTGCCAGACAGCGGCACGTTGTCGATCTGCGCCGGAAACACAGCGCCACGATACCCCGCGAGTGAGCCGAACCACGACGCCACCGCGCCCGCTGCTTCGAGCGTGGCCGCGCTGGGTTTTTGTGCGAACACGAACGGAAGTTCGAGGCGGCGCACGTCGCGGCGATCAAAGAAAGGTGCGGGCAACGAGGCCAGGTCGGGCTTGCTATCAAGCGATGCATACGTGAGGTCGAGCGAGCTCGCGTTACTGACGCTCGCCCACAGCGTGGAGTTCGACGGGTCCTCGCATTGCTGCGTGTAGTGGCCGATCAACTGCACGTTCAGGTGATTGAATTCAGTGATGAAGCGAGGGTCGATGGACACATCGCGTGCGACCAGGATGCCGGCCTGATCGCGCGGCACGGGCAGCGTGGCGGCGACTTCGCCGTTGACCAGCACCTTGAGTTGCGAGATCGACGGCAGCAGGGAAGGCGAATAACTGTAGATCAGGTGCAGGACTGCGCCGGTCACGACTTCGTCGCTGCGGACCGAGAACGGCACGCCGTTCTGGCCGTCTGTGCCATGCAGTTGCAGCGGATCGAGCGCACCAAGGTCGGAGAATGTGAGCGTCTGGCGGCGGCCACCGGGCACCAGCGTGCCGGGCTCGGCCGTGGTCGGTGTCCTGGAGGCGAGCGTGCGTACGGCGGGCACGGCTGATGAACCCAACGCACCCGAGGCCGCCTGTGCGAACGCCGGCACGGGCACTGCAAGCTGCGGTTGCTCGATCGTTGCCCGGTTGAACGGCGTGGCGGGGCTGGGGGGCGGCACGGCGCCCACGCCGGTAGCGGACGCGCTGGTCGCGGTGTTAGCCGCCGCGGCGCTTGCCAGCGACGCCAGCGGCACGGCCAGTGCCGTTTGCAACGCAAGCCAGCAAGCGAGGCTGCGCATCAGGGCGCGGGGAATGGGGCGGGCGCTGAGCGGAGTAAAAACCGTTGTGTCCGGTTCGCCTTGTCCAGCTCGTCCATTGCCCGGGCGCAGCATCGAAATTCCCTTACCCATGTCAGTCTTTGGTCTTCAGTTTTTTAACGTCGGGTGAACGGGTCGTCAGCCAGTTCCGTGCGTCGGTGAAAAGATGTTCGAACAACGCGCCGATACCGCCCATGCCCACGACCAGCACATGCCGCAAGCCGCGCAGCGGCGCGTCCGGGGTGCGTCCTTCAGACCAGTTGGTCCAGGCATCGGCGCGGGCGAAGGTGGTCTTCACGAACTCGAATTCCTGCTCGCGCGTGAGGGAGGAAAAACGCAGCCCGACGCGCCCGACAGCGGTAAAACCAACGGTCGCAGGGAACGCATATTCTTCATCGCCACGAAATAGCGAGACGGTGACTTTCTCGTGCAGCGGCACTGCCAGGTCGCCTGGCAACTTCACGCCCACGCCGCCTTCCGAGTAGTCCATGGTCTCGCAGGCGAGGGTGCGGCCGGTGGAGAACTTGAGCATCACGGGCATCTTCATTTCCACGCGATGCGTCGTGCGCACTTGCCGGCGCTCACTTGCAGCCGCCACGCTCGCGCCGAGGATCAGCATGTTGTAGGTGGTCCATGCGAGGTTCAGCAAGACCGTGTTCACTTCGCTCTTCACGTCCCAGTGCAGGTAGATGTTCACAAGTCCCGCGATAAACCCGAGCAGGTTCAGCACCAGCAGGATCAGGTACGGGCGCGAGATCGCGTAGTCGAAATAATCCTTCGAGATCTGGCCGCCCTTTGCCGTCACGTTGAACTTGCCGAGCTTCGGGTTGATCAGCGCGAGCAGAGTGGGCGCGGTGATGTACGACGCCAGCACGGACTCATACACTTCAGCCCAGAACGAATGCCGGAACGAGCGCTGCATGCGCGAGTTCGTGATGCT
>NZ_JAQGMM010000584.1 GCF_028292365.1 Caballeronia sp. | reverse complement strand
TCGACTACGTGTTCACTCGCTGATAAGGACGACATCGTCAACCTCGTGGCGTAGGGAAACACGCGCGCCCTTCACGGGCATCGGGCCGTGCGCGCGCTGCATGGTGACGAGCACGGGTTGATCGGGCAGTGCGTCGAGCATCACCGATACCGACAACGCCGCGCCGTACCACTCCACGGAGGCGATGGCGCCATGCAGCTGGGCATCGCCGAGCGGCACGATCTTGATGCACTCGGGGCGCACGCACGCCACATGCTCACGATCGTCGTGACGGGCATCGCCGATGGGAAACATGATCGACGGCGGCAACAGATTCGCCGCGCCAAGATAGCGCGCGACGAATGCGTCCTTCGGGTTGTCGTAGAGTTCGCGCGGCGTGCCGAGTTGCGCAATCCGGCCATCGCGCATCAGCAACGTGCGGTCGGAAAGCACCAGCGCGTCGTCCTGATCGTGCGTAACGCAGACAATAGTCAGGTTCGGCAAACGCTCGTGCAACGCCTTGAGTTCAGTACGAACTGAGGCGCGCAGGTTGGCATCGAGCGCGGACAGCGGCTCGTCCAGCAGCAGTACATCAGGCTCGATCACCAGCGCCCGAGCCAACGCGACGCGCTGCTGCATGCCGCCCGAAAGCTGCGCGGGCATCACATGCCCCGCATCACCGAGCTGCACGAGTTTGAGTGCATCGGCTACGCGCCGTGCAATCTCGCCCGCTTTCAAGCGCCGCGCCCGCAATCCGAACGCGACGTTGTCGTACACCGACAAATGCGGAAACAGCGCATAACTCTGGAACAGCAAGCCGAGATTGCGCTTGAACGGCGGCACATGCGTGAGGTCCCGCCCTGCCACCGTCAAGGTTCCGGCCAGCCCGTCCGCTTCAATAAAGCCTGCTATAAACCGCAGCAATGTAGTCTTGCCGCAGCCGCTACGACCGAGCACGGTGAGCAGTTCCCCGCGCTCGATGGTCAGCGACAAATCGTCGAGCACCGTGCGTGTGCCGAAGCGCACGCTCAAGCGGTCGATACGCACGCCGCCGTGCGCGTGCTGATTTGAATCCACGGCGGCAGCTTCACGTGCGGCCGGAGCCAGCGTCAAAGTGTTCACGGTTCGCATCCTTGAGAGCGTGGGGGAAACTGGACGGGCTCGAAGGTCGAAGAAAGCAATGGCCTCAATGGCTTAAGACTTCGGCTTGACGACTTCGAGTTGTTTGTCGGAGTTGCCGATCACGTCGTTTTTCCAGCGCGTGGTCCATGCAGCCTTTTTCTCCATCACCTGGTTCCAGTCCACCGGAATCAGCTTCACGCCCGCGATCGCCTGCTTGACCGTCTCGCCGTTCTTTCCCGCCAGCGGTACGTCGGTACGGCCCGGAATACCGTAGATATCCGGCACTTTCGCCTGCACTTCCTTCGACATCAGGTAGTCCACCAGCTTCTTGCCCTCAGCCTGGTTCGGGCCGCCCTTGATCAGGCCGATTGCATAGGGCAACTGGAACGTGGTCGGTGCTTCGCCGGGCTTGGCCGAGAGGAAGATCGGCTTGAGCGACAGGCCGCCGTTGGTGGCGTCGTCCAGGTCCATCTGCAGGTCGCCGTTGGCGAACGCGATCTCGTTACGCGAGAGCAGGACGTCGAGATAACCCGTGCCCTTGGTGTGGAATTTTGCGCTCTTTTCCAGATCCTTCAGGTAGCCGAACGCCTTGTCTTCGCCCATCAGCGCGCTCGTCAGGATGATCACGGCCATGCCGTCACCCGCGGTGGCCGGATTCGAATAAGCAACCTTGCCGCTGAAGTCGGGATGCAGAAGGTCAGCAAAAGTCTTCGGTGCGGTCTTCGTGATTTCAGGGTTGATCGCGAACGAGAAATAGTTGTTCACGAAGGTCGCCCAGGCGCCGTCCGGCGCTTTGGCAATGGCCGGCACGTTCGCGTAGTTGACGCTCTGGTAAGGCTGCAGCAAGCCGCCTTGCGACGCCTGCTGGATGAACGGCGGCAGCGTGACGAGGACGTCCGCCTTCGGCGAATCCTTTTCCACCGTCGCGCGATTCACGACTTCCCCGCTACCCGCGATCACGATGTTGACCTTCACGCCTTCCTTCTTTTCAAAGGCCGGCAATACGTCCTTGTACAAGTTTTCCAGACCGTCGGCGCTGTACAGCACGACTGCATCGGCAGCCAAGGCCGGCACGGTCACGACGCTCGCGAAAGCGGCCACGGTCACGGTCAGTGCCGGCAACACGCGCTTTGCAAAACGGGATGCGGGGAAGCGATTTTTTGTCATGGTGCTTGTTTCTCCGGGAAGGCGGATACAACCAGATGGCGTGAGGTTAGATGCACGTTTTCTTGCACGTTTCGCACGTTTTTTCAACATCGGCTCGACTCTTTTACGTCCGATGCGTCCGATGATTCATGGGTGCAGCGTTCCGAAATTTCCGGTCCGCCAGTAACCCGAACGAAGGATCACAGAACTTCATGACAGCGACATGACGATGCCACATTTTTCCAACAAAGACCACATTTCGCCAAAATTCCGACGTAGACTATTTCAAACCTGCCGCACGATGCCTGAGCGTCGACCAGCCGTCGACCAGCCGTCGAAGCGGTGCCTGAAGCCATGAATGGAGGAAACCGTGATCAACGGAAGTGACCCGATTTTGCTGACTCCCGGCCCACTGACTACGTCGCCTGCCACCCGCCAGGCGATGCTGCGCGACTGGGGTTCCTGGGACGCAGCTTTCAACCGGATGACAAGCGATATCTGCCGCGACCTGCTTGCCATCGTGTCCGGTCAAAAAGATTTCGTGTGCGTCCCCATGCAAGGCAGCGGCACATTTTCGGTGGAAGCCGCGCTCGGTTCGATCGTGCCGCGCGACGCCGTCGTGCTCGTGCCAAACAACGGCGCGTACTGCACGCGCTTACTGAAGATACTGGAGCGGCTGGGGGTGGCGTCGATCGAGCTGAAGTTTCGCGATGACGAACCGGCCAGCATCGCGCGGATCGAAGAAATATTTCGCCGTGAGCCACGCATCACGCATGTGGCGCAGGTGCATCTGGAAACGAGCGCGGGCTTGCTGAACCCGCTCGACGAGATTGCAGCGTTGTGCAAGCAACATGGCAAGAGCCTGATCGTCGACGCAATGAGTTCGTTCGGCGCATTGCCTATCGATGTATCGAAGGGCGGAATTGATGCCGTGATTTCCGCCAGCGGCAAGTGTCTCGAAGGCGTTCCGGGGATGGGTTTCGTGATCGTACGGCGCGCATTGCTGGAAGCATCGGCGGGCATTTCGCGCTCGCTCGCACTCGATCTCCACGATCAATACGCGTACATGCTGAAGACCACGCAATGGCGGTTTACGCCGCCTACGCATGTGGTCGCCGCGTTGCGCGCGGCGCTCGATCAGTTCATCGCGGAAGGCGGTCAGCCGGCGCGCGGTGCGCGGTATCGACGCAATTGCACCGCGTTGATCGACGGCATGGCGTCGCTCGGTTTCAAGCCGTTCCTGGACGCCGCGGTGCAAGCCCCTGTGATCGTTACGTTCCATGCGCCGCGCGATCCGGCCTACGATTTCAAGCGCTTTTATGAAGCCGTCCGCGATGCGGGTTACGTGCTCTATCCCGGCAAGCTGACCGAAGTGGAGACGTTCCGCGTGGGGTGCATTGGGGCTATTGATGCGAACGAAATGTTTAACGCGGTAGCGGCGATCGGGCGGGCGCTGAACGCGCTGAAAGTGGGCTTGACGGACTTGCCGGCAGATTTGACGGCAGCGTGAGATCAACGCAAGAACACGTGATACCCCGGCATTCAGGCGATCACCAGTTCCGGCCCGCGCGCGGTAATTGCGCGGCGCATGGCTTTATCGGGCGCGACTTCGGTGATCACGTAACGCGCCTTCTCGAAGTCGCGGATACGCACCGGCGTGACGTTGCCGAACTTCGAGTTGTCCGCGACGATAGCCGCCGCGCTCGCCGCCAATATCATGCGGCTGCGTACTTCAGCGGCCAGGCGCGAGTAGTCGGTCAAAAAGCCTTCCGGCGTGATCGCGCCCGCGCCGACAAACGCGAAGTCCACGTGGTACTGCGAGAGTTGCTGCACGGTATCCAGCCCGAATACCGCGTCCTCATGGTCCGAGAGCTCGCCGCCGAACAGCGTGACCTTGTTGTCGTTGCGGCGGCCGAGCAGCAGCGCGATGCGCCAGTCGTTGGTATAGACCACCAACCGGTGCCGGTCGCCGAGTGCGCGCGCGACGGCTTGTGTCGTGCTGCCCGAGTCGATGATCACCGACGCGCCGTCGGGTACGAGTTGCGCGGCCCGCTCGCCGATCGCACGCTTCGCGGCTGCGTTCGCGGCTTCCCGCACGTCGAGGTCCGGCTCTCGACGGTCATTGGACAGCGCGCCGCCGTGGGTGGTCGCAATCAGGCCGCGTTCGGCGAGTGCGTTGAGGTCACGCCGGATGGTCTCGCGCGACACGTCGAGCGCGCGCACGAGTTCGGCGACCGACAACGCGCCGTTTTTCGACAGCTCCGACAGGATGTATTGATGACGTTGTTCGGCGAGCATCGAGTGCGGCCGGGCATGCCGGCAATGAATGAACAAGCAAAGGAATAACCACGGGACCGCGCGTATTGTAGTACGCGACGGGCCGCTATACGGATGACCATGACAACAACACCTACTCCCCTTCGTACCGATGTCGCGATTATCGGCGCGGGCATTCTCGGGCTGGCGCATGCCTATGCGTTCGCTAAACGCGGCTTACGTGTGACCGTATTCGAGCGCAGCGGCACGCCGGTTGGTGCGTCCATCAGGAATTTCGGCATGGTGCTGGTGACCGGCCAGCCGCCGGGCGCGATGCATGCGCTTGCGCAGGCATCGCGGAAAATATGGCTCGACTGGGCAGCCGGCGCGGCGCTGCATGTCAGGCGTTCGGGCTCGCTGATGTTTGCGCGCAGCGCGGCCGAGGCTCAGGTGATGGAGGCGTTCGCAGCAACGCGTGCAGAGGCAGGGGGTTACGACGCCGCGTTGCTTTCCCGTGCCGCGCTCGATGATCTCTACGATGGCCGCTTCCGGAAACATCGCGCTGCATTGCATGGGCGTGCCGATTTGCAGGTGTTTTCGCGTGAAGCGGTGCCTGCGTTAATCAGTTACTTGCGGCTTGTGTTCAACGTGGATTTTCGCTTCGGGACGCTCGTTCAGGATGTGGATGGCGGGCGGATCGAATCGACCGACGGCCAGTGGCGCGCGGAGCATGTGGTGGTTTGCGCGGGACATGACTATTTGTCCTTGCTCGCGCCGGAACTCGCCGCGCTGGAGCCGCGCGTGTGCCGTTTGCAGATGCTGCGCGTGCGGCCGAGCACGCCTTTCGCCCTCGATCACGCAGTGCTGACTGGACTGAGCTGCCTGCATTACGGTGCGTTCTCGGACCTGCCCGACGCCGCCGCGCTGCAAGCAGAAGTGGCTGCGCGGGAACCCGCGTTGCTCGAGCACGGTATCCATCTGCTGGCTAGCCCGACGCCCGGAGGTGATCTGATCGTCGGCGACTCGCACGATTATGGCGATGATCCGTCGCCCTTCAATGCGCAGGCTATCGATGACATCCTGCTCGGTCTGGCTGAGGACACGGTCGGCAGTACGCTGCGGGTCGTCGAGCGGTGGCAAGGCGTGTATGGCGCGCGCACCGGGACGTCTGAGGCACCATTTTCTGTTCTGCGGGCCGCGCCCAATGTGATCGGTGTGTACATGCATAGCGGCGTCGGGATGAGCGTCGGGCCGGCGCTGGGCGAGCGCGTCGTCAGTCATCTGATTGACGGGGCAGCGCTGCCCACGGCGTGACAACTTGTCGCAGATACGACACCTTGGCGGCGCGGTCAGGCGTCATGAGGCCCCAGCACCAGGGGGCTTCAATCAACCACGTCATTTAGCCAGCGGCAAGAGTCTATTTCCTCGCTGCACGGCAATGACGGCGCCCCCGCCCGGTAAACTCGACATCTGTTCTTTTCCGCGACCGCGCTGGGTGTTGATCGATGAGCTACAAGAAAGGCATTGTGCTGGAGATCCAGTTTCCGCCCGAGCGGCTAAACGACGGCGCGGGAGACCCGTACTGGATCGATCTGACGCTCGACGAAGCGCGCCGTCTCCACGCCCAGCTCGCGAGACGTTTCGCAAGCGAGACGCAGGCGAACGAGCCGCTCGATACGTTCACAATGGAATAGCTGGCCGGGCTGAGCGCCCTGCCCTTCGGAATCGCTCTCGTTCTCCAAATTCGCTGCGTTCGTTTAGTCGCTCACCTTGCAGGCCAGCGTACGCACCAGCATGGCGCTCTGGTCGCCAACGCCGTGCCTTCGCCTTGCGCGCCCCGGCACACGCCTCACGGCCCGTTGCAGGTAGGGCTCGACAGGTTGCGAAAACGGTTCGGCCAGTCGCCCGACATGGCCGCCTGTGCCGCTGCCAGCGGCATATCCCCCGTACATACGCAGCGCTTCAGAAACACCGCCAGCCGCTCCTTGCGGCGCTGCCCGGCACGGCCGTCCCAACGGCGGATGTCGAGGTTCGCCGCAGCAGTCGGGGAGCCACCGAGCAGGATCGGCATGCGGTGATCGAGGGCGTAGTCCGAAGCGCTCTGCGGGTCCACATGGCGTTGAATCAGCATTTGTTGCTTTTGGCGCTGCAAGGTGTCGAAGGGCGGCAAGACATCGTCGGCATAACCGGGACGGCAGATCGTATCCACAATGGTCGTCTGGGTCACGCGCGGATCAAGCAGTTCGGCTTTTTGCGCGTGAACCGGCATGCCGCCGGCCGAAAGCGCGAGCACGAACCAGACGATGGCAACGCGCCGGCGACTATGGCGGCGGTAACGATGATGCGAAAGAAACCTTCTATTCATTCGGCGATCGGGCCGCGCCGGAGACGCGACGGCCATGTGTCGGAGCGAGAGGAGGGGCTAATTAAAACACATGCGCGTTCCGGGAACGGAATCGGACATTAATCACGACCGTGGAATAACCCGGGTCGATCAACGCCAGTCGATGGTAAAGCGCTTTGGGCGCTTATTTGCGTTCTTAGGCAGTGTGCTGCTCGAGCGCCGTATGGAGCGCTATTGCTTCATCGTGGAAACGCACATAGGCCGCGCGGATTGCCGCGGTGTCGTAGCCTTGTCCTGGCTTGATCGCGCATGCACGCTGCAGGCTCAGGCAAGCGTCGGAGAAAGACGTGGCGCCGATCACGAACGCCGCTCCCTTCATCCGATGCGCCAGTTCGAGCAGACGATGGAAATCCCCCAATACGAACGCCCGGCGCGCCTCCTCCAGATCCTGCCGGTTCGCCGACTTCATTGCATCGATCAGGGCGGCGGCTTGATCACCGAAGCCGTTGACCTGGTCCGCGTTGAAACGCGCGACCGTGGATGGAAGAGCGGCCGGGTCTGGTTCGGCAACGGCGCGATCGACAGGTTGAGCAGCTACGGACGCTGTATCCGAAGCGCTGTCGAATGTGCTGTCCAGTTGTCCGGGACAGGAAACGGACATGCTGTATGCGGCTGAAACGGCTCTGCCGACGGCTCTGTTCGCAGGGAAGTTTTGAGTGGGACCATAGGTATCGGCATGAGCATGGCCTGGCGCGAAGGACCTTGCAGAACCAATCGACGCGGTCGACACATGCATGGGTGAAGCACCCGCTACGCGATCAAAAAAGGATCTGGAATCCGATGATGGCGCTGGACGTCCGGCGCGAATAGCAAGCGTCGCAACGTCCGAAGCGTCACTCGGCGCGGGGACCTTCGGCTCCTGTTCATCGTGCATGACAAGTACCAGCGCGCGGCCCAGCGCGTCGAGCCCAAGCGGCTTGACGAGGCACAACGTCATGCCGGCGTCGAGCGCTTGAGTAAGCGCCTCGGGCTGTGCGCTTGCGGTCACGCCGATAATGGGTATCGGCTTTGGCTTGGCGTTCGTGCGCGTCAGCGTCAGTTCACGCTCATGCTCACGCTCACGAATTGCGCGCGCAAGATCCTCCCCGCTCATCGTGGGCATCGAACAATCGGTCAGGATCAAGTCGAACGGAGCGCCGTGTTGCCGTTGCCGCTCCCAGCGCGCAAAAGCATCCCCACCGTCATTCGCGGTTTCAATGACGCAGCCGAGCGTTTTCAACTGGCTCGCCAGCAGGATGCGATTAGCCGGATGATCGTCGACAATGAGTACATGCAGACCGAGCAAGTCATGCGTATCGAGGGCGAGCGTGAGAGCGGACACAAGCGTCTTCGGCGGCGGGTGGGCTACAGGAAACCATACCCGCGCGGTAAAGCGGCTTCCCTGCCCGGGCTTGCTGGACAACCGGATCGTGCCGTCCATCATGGTCATCAAGCGCCGGCAGATGGTGAGGCCGAGACCGGTGCCGCCGAAGCGGCCGGGCCGCTCCTGTCGCGCCTGCGCGAAGGGTGCGAACAGCAACGCTTGCTGATCCGCTGCGATACCGATGCCGGTGTCGGAGACTGCCAGCAAGAGTTCGCGATGCGCGACGTGTGCATCGCGACCAGGAGGGTTCAGCGGCTGACCCTTCCTCGCCGCCCCGATCGCATACTCGAGCGTCACTTGTCCCGCATCCGTAAACTTGATCGCATTCGACAACAGGTTGCCCAGCACTTGTCTCAGGCGCAGTGCGTCGCATGACTATTGATCACTCTTTCACCCTTTATTTACAAGGGTTTCTGCGTGGAGGCTCGCAAACATGGTAGCGCTTTTTTAAAAAAATCCCATACTTTTTACCATACCTCAGGTTGCACTCGGCCGAGAAGTAACCGACGCTAGACGGTTCTGTCGCGATAAAGCGGTGCGATATGCTTTGCGCCAATAAGACGACTCCGATGCCCGATGAAACGGACCCCTACGCCAGGCCTCGCGCGTGTATTTAAACGCCTTCACTATCCGTTTGAGACGATGCTGATGTGCGTGCGCTGGTATGTCGCCTATGGGCTGAGTGTGCGAAACCTGGAAGAGATGATGGCTGAGCGAGGCATTGAGTCGATCATTCGACGGTGCACCGTTGGACACTCAAACTGCTGCCAATCCTTGAAAAAAAGCGTTCCGTTGCCGCAAGCGCCCGGTGGGCCAAAGCTGGCGTGTCGATGAGACGTATATCAAGATCAAAGGAAAGTGGAAGTACTTGTATCGGGCAGTGGACAAGGCTGGAGAAACGGTTGATTTTCTGCTGCGAGCCCAGCGTGATAAGGCCGCCGCGCAGCGTTATTTCGAAAAATCGATTGATCAGAACGGCGAGCCCGAGACGATTACAATCGACAAAAGTGGTTCAAATCTGGCCGCGCTTGAGGCTCTAAACGCCCAGCGCGACACGCCGATCAAGATCAGCCAGGACAAGTATCTGAACAACATCATCGAACAGGATCACCGGGCAATCAAGCGTCGAACTCGGCCCATGCTCGGGTTTAAGACTTTCCGGTGCGCCCGCATCCTGCCGGGCGGTATCGAACTGATGCACATGACAGGAAGGGGCAGTTGAAAGGCAGCAAGAGCGGCGAGACTCCCGCCGAGCAGTTCTATTCACTGGTCAAATAAGTTATCCATATCAATATAAACTTTGCTCGCCTAAACGTCCTTATTGCGACGTGTATGGACCCGGCGCCTTTTTCCAGGTTCTTGTTCGCAATGTCAAAACGGTCTGCACACATGTATCCGGCTTGCCCGGTGGGCGATTGCCAAAGCACGCCCGCAGCCTTGATGAGACCCGCGCACCCCGGCCTTAACAAAACCTCGGCTCGTCTCGACGACAGCCGTCGCAATAAACAGGTTTCAGGGTGCTGGTTCAACCAGTTTCGTCATCGCTTTGCAGAAGCTTCGCAAACCAGAGGGAGGGATATCGCGTGTCAATCCGGAGTTAGTCAACTATGCAGTGATACCTCGCGCAACGTAGCTTGCGTCACCGCTGGGCAATGCCTGGATAACGCGCGCATTATGATTGGCCAGCGCAGCCGCGGTGCAGTTATATCCTCGTCGCGCTATGAGCTGCTGGAGCCAAACGCTGTGCACATCGGTCTTGGTCTTCACGAACCGCAGCACCGCTCGCGCGGTGCGCTGGTAGGTGTCACCGCGCCGGCTGATGTGATACAGCCGCGACCTGCCGCCGGAGGAATACTGCCGCGACACCAGGCCCAACCAGCCAGCCAGATGCCGGCCATTGCGGAACTGTCGGGCGTCGCCCACTGCTGCAACGATGGCCGTCGCGCTAATCGGACCGATGCCGGGTATTGGGCAATCTTCCCGCATAGCGCCGATCGCTTCATAAACGAGTGAATTGAGATCTCGATGAAGTGGATGCGTTCTTTGATCGCACGCAGGTGCACAAGGAGTTCGGTCAGCAGCGTCCGGCAAAACGAGGTGAGCTCGTCGGCGCTTGCGCGCAGCAGTTCCGGGACCGGACGCTTGAACTCTTCCGGTGACCGGGAGATCGCGAAACCACGTTCTCCAAGAAGGTCGCGCATCTGGTCGATCAGCGCGGTACGGTGGCGCAGCAGGATGGCACGCAGGCGATGCGCCGCCTGGATGTCCTGCTGCTCGACCGATTTGACCGGCACGAAGCGCATGATGGGCCGGCTCGCGGCCTCGACGATCGCCTCTGCATCGTTGCGATCGTTCTTGTTCGTCTTGACGAACGGTGCGACGTATTGGGGGCTGATTAGCCGGACTTCTGTTCCCAGTGACTGGAAACGACGCGCCCAGTGGTGAGCCTAGCTGCAGGCTTTCCATGACGACCAACCTTGGCTTGAGCGTGCGTACGGATTCAAACAGCGAGCCGCGCGAGACCTTCGCTCGATGTAGTATAGATGGCAGTCCTTTGTTCCGCATCCTCGCTGACGTTCGTGCGTTCCCGTCACCCGTCGAGATGTCCCGAAAGGAAAGCGCTAACTAACAGCAGAGATCTCTGCCGAGATACGCAGTGACCGCCCCCGTCAGCGCAATGCCACGCAATTCCTCTGGTGATGCCAGACGCGCGGCGATAATCTCACGATTATCAAGCTGCAGTTCTGGTATGCAGTCGAGGTGCAGTTCAAAGAAATGCACCCGGTCTTGTCGCCCGTCCCAAATGCCGCAGGCGCTGCCAGCGGGGACCAATGGGTACGACGAGAGACCAATTTCCTCTTCCATTTCGCGCTGTGCCGCTGCATCAGGCGTCTCACCGGGCCGAACACTTCCGCCGGGAAAATTCCACTCGACCCGATACGATGAGTTCACCAACAACAGCGCCTGCCCGACGTAGATTGCTACTAGCGCGCCCTCATGGCGAGGCCGTCGAAGGGACCACCAGGCGCGAGCGAGCGGGAATCCGAGGCGAAGCACCATGCGCCAGACAAAGTCGATAAGCTTAGGCGGTCGCGCTCGCTCAAGGCTCGGCATAAGGTCTCTCCTTTCCTTCATGGTCAGAGGATCTTCCGGTTCGCCGCGTTCGTGCGGCCTAGTTCATTCAGCGTCTGTCATCCTACTGCTTGGAAACCGTAGCCTAGCCATCGGCTGCTCCTGCTCGGGATAGCGATTGTCACCAATTCAAGGGCGTAGTCGACCGGCGGTTCATGGCCGGTTCGCGGCGGCGGTCTAGCCGGCACAACGCCGACAATACGCGGTCACCTACTCGATGCACACGATTGGCCGGGGCAGCATATGACTCCGGCCAAAATTCAACAATGCGAGTGATTTTGCTGGCTTCGACTGAGAAAAACGATACAGCTCGCGCGGTCATAGATCCAGGGGTAACCGTCACATCGGATACTGCTTCACTAACCGTATTAGCCACGACTCTATCCACTTCGAAGCGCCACGAACCCGGCGCCGGATACTCCGAGTTCATCTGTGCGAACCGCGCGGCTTCCTGATGCGTTCGTTCGACTGGGGCCATTCAAGGATGAATTGCTCAGCTAACGGCGCCTGCACGGATGCAAAGTCGTTTGAACCCGTGAGCGTCCAAAACTCACGGACGAGCAACGAGATATCGTTAGTGTCTTCTGTCATCGTTACGGCGTTCGGCAAATTGAAGGAGTTGTGACTCGAGATTGTCAGCGATTTCCGCCGCCCGTGCTCCCAATGAAAGCTGTCGAAAATATGAATTCTTGGGCTCGACCAACGACGGCAAAAAGAAGCGGCCGTTTGGTCGCCGTTTGTTGAGAAATATTTTTGCGGTTTTCGTTACGGAGAATACGGGCGCAACAGGGTTTGTTGGCCCGCACTTGCGCGCCGAATGCTGGTGGTTGCTGAAAGGCATAAAAAAACGAACAACTCTATGCCCTCGCCCTGAACGACCGCCTGCGTCCATCGGCGACGAATGCGTCGTGATCATGCCCGCAGCGCTCGGATCATGCTGGCGGCCAATGCCAAGGCGTCAACCTTTATTCTTGCTCGTACTAAGCAATCTTCCGATACCCAGGGATACGCGGAACGCCAATCCCGAAGCGCGGCCACGGTACGCTTCGGCTTGAAAGGGCCACATTGCACTCGCCGCTTGGCCGTTGCAAAAAAGCACTCATTTTCGTGCGCGCCGACGCGGCCCTCGCATTTGCGTTCCGGTATTAAGAGCCAAACAGGTTATGCCTGATTTGACGCAAGTGTCCGGATAGCAGCTCGCATGCAAGTTCGGCATCCCGATCGCGCAGCGCGCCCACGATGGCACGATGTTGATCTTCATACTCCGTGCGACGGGCTGGCGTCAACGATATCCGCTTAAGACGTCCCCATTCGCCCTGCTCCCGGACTTCGTTGGTCAACTCAAGAACGCGCAAGAAAAACGTGTTGTGCGTCGCTAACGCAAACGTCTTGTGCAACTCCCCGTCCCAATGCTCGAATTCTTCGACGCTCACGGCGGCTTCCGAGCGTTCCAGGCACTCCACCATCTTCGCAAAATCGGCGGCCGTGGCGTAGCGCACGATCAACCCGGGCATCAGCGGTTCGATCAGCAGACGCGCTTCCATCAGCTCTGCCGGACTTGTCTGCACAGTGTCCCGCTTCTCCACTGCCTCGGTTGGCTGAAGCTGCGCACCGCCAGGAAGAACGAACGTGCCGCTGCCGACCGACTGAGTGATCAGTCCTCGTCCCTTCAAGTCGGCAAGCACGCGCCGGACTGCGCCACGCGACGCGCCGAACTCTTCGCTCAAGTCTCTTTCGGCAGGAAGCTTTACGCCTACGCCCAGGTGGCCGCTGCGAATTGCCTCCTCCAGATACCTCGCGAGCGCTCGAGCGCCTTCCGCCCTGACCGGGAATTTAGTCCATTCCGCTTCGCCCATATAACCCTTCCAATCGAGAGTAAGAGATGAACCAATTGGTACTTATTTTGGTTAACCCTTGTTTGCATTGGTCACTTTTGGTTCTACAGTGGCATCAATGCGAACCAACTGGACTTAGAGTAAAGGGCCAACATGAAATTTGCAAATCTGCTGGTGAAAGGCAAGAAAAGCATCGCTTTGGTCGATGCGGAGAGCGCCCAGTACTGGCCAGTCGACGAACTGACCGGCGGCTTCTCCGGTGACATGGTCCAATTGGTACTACAATTCGACTCACTCCGGAATGCGCTGCGTCAAGGCGAAAACGGGCGACCCCTTTCCTCCGCAACGTTGCTCGCGCCCATCGACGCACCCCGCCGGAACGTGTTTTGCGTCGGCAAAAATTATCACGATCACGCGGAGGAGTTCAGCAAATCGGGCTTCGACAAAAGCGCTCAGGCCGGCGAACACATCCCGGAAGCGCCCGTTGTGTTCACCAAACCGGCCACCACCATCATCGGACCCGGCGCCAAGATTCCTCGACATGCCGACGTCACGCAGCAACTCGATTATGAAGCGGAGATCGGCGTAGTGATTGGAAAAGCGGGACGCGGAATAAAAAAGGCTGACGCCATGAGCCATGTCTTCGGCTACACGATCATCAACGACGTGACGGCTCGCGACCTGCAAAAATTGCACCGGCAATGGTTTCTCGGTAAATCACTCGACGGGTTCTGCCCGATGGGTCCGTACCTTGTCACGGCCGACGAACTGGACGTCGACGACATCAGCATCCGATGCTGGGTCAATGGCGAACTCCGTCAGGAGTCCAATTCGAAGCTGCTTATCTTCGATATCCCCACGCTCATCGAAACTCTCTCGGCGGGCATCGAACTCCAGCCTGGCGATGTAATCGCCACCGGCACGCCGGCAGGTGTCGGCCTTGGCTTTAGCCCCCCCAAATTCCTGCAAAGCGGCGACGTCGTGCGGATGGAAATTCCGCAAGTCGGCGTCCTTGAAAACGAGGTGTCGTAAATGGCTACAACGCAAATTCAGGGTCTCTACATTGAAACGGAAGGCGATGGCGCGCCGGTCGTCTGTATCCACGGACTTGGCGGATCGTCCAACAACTGGACGCCGGTGATGTCGGCGTTCGAGGGCCGCAAAGTGGTTCGCCTTGACTTGCCCGGCAGCGCGCGGTCCCCGTTGATCTCTTCCGAACCGCTTTCCATCGATGCCTATGTCGACGTTATCGCTTCGGTGATGGGCGAATTGAAGCTGGAGCAGGCGGACATCGTTGCACATTCCATGGGGACGATCGTCGCGCAGCATCTCGCGATCAAACACCCGCAACTTGTGAAAAGCCTCGCGTTGTTTGGTCCGCTGATTGCCCCGCCCGATACAGGGCGTGACGGAATGCGTCAACGGGCCGCGTTGGCGCGTGAGAAAGGTATTTCCGGGGTCCAGGACATTGCTGACGCGATTGTCAAGGGTGCGACCAGCGATGAAACGAAAGCGCGACGTCCTGTCACGCTGGCGTTAGTGCGCGAGAGCGTGATGCGCCAAACCCCCGAGGGTTACGCTCAAAGCTGCGAGGCGCTGGCCAACGCGCAGGGCGCGGCAGTGGAACAGATAAAGGTCCCCACGCTGCTGGTCACGGGCGACCAGGATGGTGTCGGCAAACCCGAAGCCGTCAAGGCGATGGGCGAGCGGATTGCGGGCAGCCATGTTGTCGTTATCAGCGGCTGCGGTCATTGGACGACTTTCGAGAAGCCGCAAGAGTCGACCGCGGCACTGAAATCGTTTTACGCAGCAGCGGGTTGAGGCTGCGAGCCCTTAATGGGCGCTATAGATGATGCCTGAATAGACAAACAACAATCAGGGCATGACTAACAATTGCCGCGCGTAATCACGCGTAAGTGCACGCAACGACCACGCGATCCGCCTTTCAGGAGGAGACAATGGACTCTACTTTATTCACGAACGTACTGATCTTCGATGGCAGTGGGGCACAGCCTTTCAAGGGCGAGGTCCTGGTAGAAGGACAGCGAATCAAGCGTGTCGCCGCAGAAGGTTCGTCAACCGGTGCGCAGATCGACGCGCCGGCGGCAAACCGCATCGACGGGAAGGGTGCGTTCCTGATGCCCGGGATGACCGAGGCGCATACGCACTTCTCCTGGAACGACCAGCCCTCGCTTACGGCAATCCAGTTCATGCCGCCCGAGGAACATATGCTGTGGTGCGTGCGGGTTGCGCGGCGCTACCTTGAGATGGGATGGACGTCGGCCCTCGGCGCAGCAGCGGCCAAGCCGCGGCTCGACGTCGTGCTGCGCAACGCCGTGGATGCGGGCGAATTCCCCGGCCCCCGCTATCTGGCGGGAAGTCAGGAGATCACGATTCTTGGCGGTCTCGCGGACAACACCTTGCCGCACATGCCCTTTACCGAGCTGAACTTCGGCGCAGTCGTCAGCGGCCCCGAGGAAATGCGCGCGATGACGCGGATGTTCATCAAGTACGGTGTCGATCATCTCAAGATCAACTTGTCAGGCGAATACATTGCGGGACTGTCGGCGGAATCCTCGCCCTTCTCCGAAGAAGAAATCGCGATGCTCGCCTCCGAGGCGAAGCGCGCCGGCAAGCGCGTCGCGGCGCATGCGCGCTCCAGCGAGTCGGTGAAGCAGTGCGTGCGTCACGGCCTGGAACTCGTGTTTCACGCGAGCTTCGCGGACGAAGAAGCCCTCGACATGCTGGAGGCGAACAAGGACAAACACTTTGTCGCGCCCGGCATTGGATGGTTGATCAGCACGCTGTATCACGCAGAGCCCTGGGGAATCAGCCAGGCGGCCGCGACCAAAATGGGATATGCGCGCGAGCTGGAAGTGGCGACGGACACGCTTCAGAAAATGCACAAGCGCGGCATTCGCATTCTTCCCGGAGGCGACTATGGTTTCGCATGGATGCCGCACGGCACCAATGCACGTGACCTCGAGCACTTCGTCAAATATATCGGAATGACGCCTATGGAAGTTCTGCTTGCGGCCACGAAGCTTGGCGGCGAATTGATGATGCGGCCACACGAACTCGGTCAGGTTCGCGAGGGTTATCTGGCCGACATTTTGCTCATCGATGGTGATCCACTCAAGGACCTGGCGCTCCTGCAGGATCCGAAGAAAATCACACTGGTCATGAAAGACGGCGAAATCTTCAAGACTTCACACGATGTTTTGCCGCCCCATGGCGAAGTGCGCATGAACACGCCGCTGCCGGTCGATCCGGGGCTTGAAAAAGCGTTGAGCGAGCAAGCCCATGAAACACATGCGGCGCATTGAAAGCTGAGCAGCGCTGTAACGACCATAAAGTATTTAGGAGACAGTATGAAACTGAGTACCCTCCTCGCGGCGCTGCCGGCGAGCCTCGTGTGCGTATCGGTTCTGGCGGCCGCGCCGAACATAGGCTTGTCAAACGGGTACTTCGGCACGGAATGGCGGAACCAGATGGTCGACGGCGCCAAAGAGCAATTCAAGACCTACAAGTCCAAAGGACTCGCGAATGACCTCGTGGTGCAGCAGTCCGGCGCGAACACCGGTCAGCAGATCCAGGACATGCGTAACATGATCCGCCAGAAGGTCGGCGCAATCATGGTCGATGCAAACTCGGCGACCGCGCTTAACGGGGTGATATCGGAGGCGGAGCGCAACAAGATTCCGATCGTGTCATTCGATCAGGCTGTTTCCAACAAGTACGCGATCAACGTCACCGTCGATCACTACAAGTGGGGGCAACGCTACGCTGAATGGATCGCGCAACAACTCAACGGGCAAGGCAACGTCGTTATCCTCGACGGCATTCCCGGCCACCCGGCGGCTGAAGCGCGCAAGAAGGCGGCCATGGACACCTTCGCGAAGTTCCCCGGCATCAAGGTCGTCTGGTCGGGGTACGGAGAATGGGACGAAGCCAAGGCGCAGTCGGTGATGGCAACGGTAATTGCCGCGCAACCAAAAATTGACGCGGTATTCACCGAAGACGCGATGGCGCTGGGCGTGCTGCGCGCCTTTGAGAACGCCAACCGGCGAGTGGGCATCATGACCGGCGAGGCACAAAAGGGATTTCTGCAGGAATGGAAAAAGCAGCGCGATGCCGGCAACCCGATGAAGGTTTTCGTCCAGGTCAATCCGCCCGACATCAGCCGGACCGCGCTCGGTATTGCAGTCCGGGTAGCTCAAGGCCGAAAGCTCAAGCCGTTGCCGGAGAACACCTATTTTTTCCCCATTACGAAGACGGTCACGACGGAGACGCTGGACGCGACGCTTGCGTCGATGAAGGACAAGCCCGACAGCTACTTTTTGGGTCAGTGGCTTAGCGAACCGGAACTCGACGCGTTGTTCACGCAATAGGTCCTGGCGCAACGTCGAAACAGCAAGTGCCTGTAACCCTTGAGTCGAATCCAGACGATGCCAATCCTCTCCGCTGACCAGATCACCAAACGCTACGGCGGCGTCGTTGCGCTCGAGGGTGTCAGCATTGAACTGAACGCCGGTCAAGTCCTGGGACTGCTGGGTGCGAACGGTTCGGGAAAATCGACATTGTCGAGCATCCTGGCCGGCGACAACCGCCCGGACGCGGGGTTGTTACGCGTGGGCGGAGTTGATCTTGAACCCGGCTCCCCCGCAGCCGCGCGCACGGCCGGCATTGCCGTCGCGCATCAGCATCCTGGCCTCGCTCCCGACTTGCCGGTATGGGAAAACGTGTATCTGGGCGCCGAGATCTGCGGCGCGGGGAAATTCCTGAATCGCGCGCTCGCCCGCAAGAAAGCGGGCGAGCTGCTTGAGAGCCTTCGCCCTCATTGGGATCTGGATGCCCCCGCCGGTAAATTGACTGCGGCAGACCAGCAACTGGTCGAGATTGCAAAATCGCTGGCGCTGGAACCGCGTGTGCTGATTCTTGACGAGCCCACGGCGGCGTTGGCCGCTGCGGAAGTGGAAAGCCTGATGCGGAAAATCGGCGTGCTTGCCTCGCGCGGCACATCGATAGTGTTCATCTCACACCGGATGGCGGAAGTCGAAGCGGTGTGTGACCGCGTGGTCGTATTGTGCAATGGCCGGCTTGCCGGTGAAATGGCGGTAAGCGAGAGGATTGACGAAGCGCAGGTTATTGCATGGATGGGCGGCACGGGAGGCGGCGCGGCGGCGGCGCATGTGCATGAACACGCGCATAAGCAAGAAGTACGAGCGTCGTCATTGAAACGCCCCGAAGGCGCGCTTAATTCAACCGGAGACGCGGCGCCGGAACCGGCGTTAAGCGCCCGCGGGTTGCAGGCAGGCGCGCGACTTCGCGGCGTCGACTTCGAGGTCCGGCCGGGAGAAATTCTCGGCATCGCCGGTTTGCAGGGACACGGCCAGGAAGAACTACTCGACGCGCTCGCCGGATATCGCAAACTTGACGAAGGCCATATCAAACTCCACGGGGCGCCGCTGATTCCCCGCTCGCCGCGGCAAATGATCGCCGCGGGCGTGTGTCTTGTGCCTAACGATCGGCATCGGCAAGGCTTATGGCTTGAGCAGTCCGTCGAATTCAATCTCGCGCAGGTCGGCGTCAACTTCGAAAAACACGCATGGCGACTGCAGCGGGTATCGATAAGACGCTTCGTGGACGACGTGGTAGCACGTCTGCGGATCAAGACATCCGACGTGCGCCAGCCCGTTCGAACGTTGTCCGGGGGCAATCAGCAAAAGGTCGTCATCGGCCGATGGCTCGATGCGCGAGTCAACGTGAAGGTCTTGCTTCTAAGCGATCCGACGAAAGGTGTGGACGTCATCGCTCGAAAAGAAATTTATGAGGCTGTCGGCATGCTCGCCGACGCGGGCGCGGCTGTGATCGTCTACGCGTCGGACACTGCAGAACTGCTTGCCGTATGCGACAGGCTCATCGTGCTCTACGAAGGCCGCGTGGTTGCGCAGCTTGAAGGAAACGACATGAACGAATCCCAGGTGACCAGTGCTCTCTTCGGGCGGAGCGCCGCATGAAAATCCATCTCGCTGAAGCACTGCATCAGCCGCATAAGCTGTCGAACAAGCGCCTGGCGCATCTGTCTTTCGGGATAACGCGGCTCCCCACGGCACTCCCCGCGCTGGTCATGCTGTTGGTCGCGATCGGTTTGAACGCTTATCTTCAGCCTGACTTTTTTAGTGCGGATTCCTTATCAAGCAATCTACAGAACGCCGCTCCCGTGATCCTGATCTGCATGGCGCAAGCCGTCGTCGTGCTTTCGGGAGAACTGGATTTATCGATTGGCGCCGGGATATCGATTATCAACTGCGTACTCGCGAGCGTGCCGGCGCTTGCAGGCTGGGGAGCAGTGGCTACGTGCTGCGCCGCGCTTGGTGCAGCACTCGTGGCAGGCGTGGTCAACGGCTTGCTCGTCGGCTACTTCAAACAAAGCGCGCTGATTGCTACCTTCGCGACCGGCGCCATCTGGTTTGGCGGTGCGCTCCTGCTGATGCCGCAACCTGGCGGCACGGTGCCCGAGGTGCTGGGCGAATGGTTCGCCATGCGCGTAGGTCCGCTTCCCCTTGCCGCCATGCCTCTGTTAATTGCAGCCGGTATATGGGCAATGCTGCAGCGGCACCGCTTTGGACGGAGGCTGATCGCAACAGGCAGCAGCGCGGATGCGGTCTTCAAATCGGGTGTCGATACAAGACGCATCAAGCTGCTGGCGTATGTACTCGCGTGGCTGTTTGTTTTTGGAGCGGCGCTGTGCATATCGGCTGAAACATCATCGGGCGACGCACGTCTCGGCCTACCTTATACGTTGAATTCAGTCGCGGCTGTGGTGATCGGTGGCATCTCGCTGGCCGGAGGACGGGGCTCAATGATCGGCGCAATCTGCGGCGCTTTGGTGCTGGTACTCATTGGCAACGTGGTGTATTTCGCGGGCATTCCCAGCAATTACCAGGAACTATTCAAGGGTGCAGTAATTATCGTTGCGCTTGGATTTACGTTTGTCGGCGCGAGGAATTCAGCATGAAAACGATCATTCAGTCGCGGCGATCTTTACTCCTCCTGCTGGTCGTGCTCGTGCTGGTCGGCGGCCAGCTTGTTGTTCCGGGATTCACGAACGCCAGTCAGTTTGGCAATCAATTAAAGATTGCCACCTTCCTCGGCCTTTTCGGTATTTCCCAAACCATCGTGATGATGGCGGGCGGCCAAGGACTCGACTTGTCGGTCGGCGCGTCGGCAACATTGGGCGGCATTGTCGGCGCAGCGCTAATCAATCAGGGTCCGGCGGGCATGTTGCTGGCGCTGAGTGCGGCGGCCTTGTGCGGCGCTGTCATAGGACTATTGAACGGGGTGGGAATTGTCCTGTTCAAAGTTCCGCCGCTGGTCATGACACTTGCAATGGGCAGCCTCGTCGATGGCGGTCTGATCGTCTGGTCTTCAGTCATGCACGTGAATACGGCCGCCAGCCCGGCACTCATCGGACTGGCCGGGCACAGCGTGGCGGGGCTACCTGTGATCGCCATTCTCTGGTTTGTAGCGGCCGCCGTGGTCTGGTGGTTCGTCGATCGCACCGCCTGGGGACGTCGGCTCATGGCAACAGGGGCGAATCCCACAGCCGCGTTTCTGACCGGCACCCGCGTCCGTCTCGTACGCGGGCTGGCGTATCTTTTCAGCGCCATGATCGCCGCAATCACGGGCCTGCTGCTGGTCGGTTACGTCGGACAGGCGTTCCTTGGGCTAGGCACAGGTTACGTCCTGACCAGCGTGGTTGTAGCGGTCATTGGCGGCGTATCGCTGGGCGGCGGACGCGGTGACTACGTGGCCGTGGCGATCGCAGCCCTTTTTCTCACCGTGCTTACCAGCCTCCTGACCGCATTGCAGATTGGTGAAGCGGGCCGGCAATGCATTTTTGGCGCGACGCTGCTGGTTTTCCTTGCCATCAATGGATGGACCGTGACGGGGCGATTCCCTCTAGCGCGCGTACGCGCAGTTGATACGGCGGCCACGCCCTGATATATCTCCTTCGACGATGACGATTTAGGCTTGAATGCCATTCCGACTGCCTTCTCAGGTGCTGACGGGCTTCGATTGACGCCGCAAATGCGCCTTCTAAACAGCAGCAGCGACGGGCGTTGCCTCAGCGCGCTCAGGCGATCTCTATCGCTTCTTGCGCTTCTTGTGCCTGCAGCGCCCATTGGACGTGGACCACGCGCACCGGCATGCCGTGCTCCGCGCAGTACGCGAGCCACCGGATCTGATTGTCCTGTAGCCGGTCACCCGGTCCCTTGACCTCGACCATTTCATAGCGTCGCTGCGCGGGCCAGAAACGGATCAGATCCGGAAAGCCCGTCCGGTTGGCGCGAATGTCGTACGCAAGGCGCACGAACCAAAGCTTCAGGTGCGCGGGCGGAATGCAAAGCAACGCGTCTTCGAGCAGGGACT
>NZ_JAQGMM010000579.1 GCF_028292365.1 Caballeronia sp. | reverse complement strand
GAGGACAATCCGGCCGAGAACATCTGGTTCGGCAGCGTAAAGTCGGTGGCGGCCGAGCATGGTATCGACGTCATCACACCGGTTGATCCCAAGTCACAGGACCTGCACGACGCAATCAGCAAACTCGCGCCCGACTTCATCTTCTCGTTCTATTATCGGCACATGTTACCCGTCGATCTGCTCGCGCTCGCCGCGCGCGGCGCGTACAACATGCACGGTTCGCTGTTGCCGAAGTATCGCGGACGCGTGCCCACCAATTGGGCCGTGCTGAACGGCGAAACGGAAACCGGCGCGACGTTGCACGAGATGGCCGCCAAGCCCGACGCAGGCGCGATCCTCGCCCAGACGCCCGTACCCATTCTCCCCGACGACACCGCCGCGCAAGTCTTCGACAAGACCACCGTCGCAGCCGAACAAACCTTGTGGCGCGTATTGCCGGCGTTGATTGCGGGCGAAGCTCCGCATCTGCCGAACGACCTCACGAAGGGCAGCTACTACGGCGGCAGGAAGCCGGAGGACGGCCGCATCGACTGGTCGCAAACGGCGCAGCAGGTCTACAACCTGATTCGCGCGGTGGCGCCCCCGTATCCGGGCGCGTTCACGGACATCGGCCAAGCGCGTTTTATCGTGGCGCGGGCCCGGCTGGTCCCGGTCGACGGCTTGCCCGGCATCGAAGCGGACACGCTGCGGGCGCTCTCGAATTTGCCCGCTGGCCTGCACGTGAAGGATAATGCGCTGTTTGGCGTATGCGGCGATGGCCGCGTCGTCGCCATCCGTGAATTACGGCAACCATTCGTGGACGAAAGCCAGACTCCAGCCGGCGGCGAACGCGTCGTCAGTCCCGCCGAATTCGGCCGACTCACTCAATCAATTCCTCATTCATGAAAAAAGTCCTGATCCTGGGTGTCAACGGCTTCATTGGCCACCACCTCTCCAAGCGCATTCTCGAGACGACCGACTGGGAAGTCTTCGGTATGGACATGCAGCGCGACCGTCTCGGCGACCTCGCCAATCATGAGCGCATGCATTTCTTCGAAGGCGACATCACGATCAACAAGGAATGGGTCGAATATCACATCAAGAAGTGCGATGTGATCCTGCCGCTCGTCGCTATCGCCACGCCGGCCACCTACGTGAAACAGCCGCTGCGGGTGTTCGAACTCGACTTCGAAGCGAACTTGCCCATCGTTCGTTCGGCCGTGAAATACGGCAAGCACCTGGTCTTTCCGTCCACGTCCGAGGTGTACGGCATGTGCACCGACGAGCAATTCGACCCCGAAGAATCGCTGTTGAGCTACGGCCCGATCAACAAGCCGCGCTGGATCTACGCGTGTTCGAAGCAGTTGATGGACCGCGTGATCTGGGGTTACGGCATGGAAGGCCTGAACTTCACGCTGTTCCGCCCGTTCAACTGGATCGGCCCGGGCCTCGACTCGATCTACACGCCGAAGGAAGGCAGCTCGCGCGTGGTGACGCAATTCCTCGGTCACATCGTGCGCGGTGAAAACATCAGCCTGGTCGATGGCGGCGCGCAAAAGCGTGCGTTCACGGATATTGATGACGGCATCGGCGCGTTGATGAAGATCATCGAGAACAAGAACGGCGTGGCGACGGGCAAGATTTATAACATCGGCAATCCGAGCAACAACTTCTCGGTTCGTGAACTCGCGCACAAGATGCTGAAGCTCGCCAACGAGATCAGCGAGTACGCTGAAAGCGCGAAGACGGTTCAGCTCGTGGAAACGTCGTCCGGCGATTACTACGGCGCGGGTTATCAGGACGTGCAGAACCGCGTGCCGAAGATCGACAACACGATCCAGGAACTCGACTGGAAACCGGTCGCGACCATGGACGACGCGTTGCGCAAGATTTTCGAAGCCTATCGCGGCGATGTAGGCACGGCGCGGCGCCTTGTCGAAGATCAGTCTTAAGGACGGCGCGTGGCTCGCATTGTCCTAAAAATCGATGTCGATACCCTGCGTGGCACGCGCGAAGGCGTGCCCAATCTCGCGCGCCTGCTCGACAAATATCACGCCCGTGCCACGTTCCTGTTCAGCCTCGGACCCGATCACACCGGCTGGGCGTTGCGCCGCGTGTTTCGCCCGGGGTTTCTCAAGAAGGTGTCGCGGACGTCGGTGGTCGAGCATTACGGCATCAAGACACTCATGTACGGCGTGCTTCTGCCGGGGCCGGATATCGGCCGCCGCGGGGTTGCCGAAATGCGCGCAATTCATGAGGCAGGTTTCGAGTGCGGCATCCACACGTGGGATCACGTGTATTGGCAGGACAATGTCCGAGCGGGAAACCGTGAATGGACCGCCAGCCAGATGCAGCGCAGTCACGCACGTTTCACCGACATCTTCGGCACACCGCCGGTTACGCACGGCGCGGCGGGCTGGCAGATGAACGGCTACGCGTTCGAACAAATCGATGCCTGGGGCATGAAATACGCGTCCGACGGCCGTGGCCATACGCCCTACATTCCGGTGCTCGACGGCCGAACGCTGAATCACATCCAGATGCCCACCACGCTGCCTACGCTGGATGAAATCCTGGGTGTGGATGGCGTGGACGTGAGCAACGTGGCGGCGCATTTGCTGGGTCTCACGGCGAATCAGGCTCACGACCAGGTCTACACGCTGCATGCCGAGCTGGAAGGACAAAAGCTGGCCACGGTGTTCGAGCAATTGCTGGCTGGCTGGAGCGCGCAGGGTCACAGCTTCTGCACGATGGGCGACTATCATGCGACGCTGGACCGCGCGACGCTGCCCACGTACCCTGTCGCCTGGGGCGAGATTCCAGGTCGCGCGGGCGAGTTGATCCTTCAGCCGGACTAATACACTTCAGGCGGATTGAAGCATGTGAACGCCTGACGGGTGTTTGAGGCTTTGCCGAGCAGGTTATTTGCACGCTCGGGCGGCCGGACCGCGCCTTGCCCCAACGCCTCAAGCTTTCCCCGGATCCGCACTACCGTTCCAACGTGCTCGTTCACCAGACACTGGTGCACGAGCTACGCGACTACCGATAACAGCTAACAATTTGCATCGGACCGGAGTAAGCGCTAAAGCGCCAACTCCGGCCGACCGCAAACAATGCATGGGACCGGAGTAAGCGCTAAAGCGCCAACTCCGGCCGACACTGGAGAAACTT
>NZ_JAQGMM010000554.1 GCF_028292365.1 Caballeronia sp. | reverse complement strand
TGCCGAGCTTCGGGTTGATCAGCGCGAGCAGAGTGGGCGCGGTGATGTACGACGCCAGCACGGACTCATACACTTCAGCCCAGAACGAATGCCGGAACGAGCGCTGCATGCGCGAGTTCGTGATGCTCGCATGCATCATATGCGGCAGCGCGAAGATGGCGATCGTGCCCGCCGCCGCGTGGATCACATGTGCCCCGAAAAACAGGTACGACAGCGGCGCGGTCAGGAACACCAGGCGCGGGATGCCGTAGAAGAAGTGCATCATCCCGTTCAGGTAACAGAGCCGCTGACCGATCTTCAGGCCCTTGCCCGTGAGCGGGTTATCGATCCGGAAAATCTGCGTCATGCCGCGCGCCCAGCGAATCCGCTGGCCGATGTGGCCGGACAAACTTTCGGTGGCGAGGCCTGCCGCCTGCGGGATCGCAAGATACGCAGTGGTGTAGCCGAGCCGATGCAGCTTGAGCGCCGTATGCGCGTCTTCCGTCACGGTCTCGACCGCGATGCCGCCAATCTCTTCCACCATCGTGCGGCGCAGGAGCGCGCATGAGCCGCAGAAGAAGGTCGCGTTCCAGAGGTCGTTGCCGTCCTGGACCAGCCCGTAGAACAACTCGCCTTCGTTGGGCACCTTGCGGAAGGTGCCCAGGTTGCGTTCGAACGGATCGGGCGAGAAGAAGTGGTGCGGCGTTTGCAGCATCGACAGCTTCTTGTCGCGCAGGAACCAGCCAAGGCCGATTTGCAGGAACGAGCGTGTGGGAATGTGATCGCAATCGAAGATGGCGAGATATTCGCCCTTCGTGATCTTCAGCGCTTCATTGATATTGCCGGCCTTCGCATGCCGGTTGTGCGTGCGGATGGTCCAGGTAACGCCAACCTCTTCGCAGAACGCCTTGAACTCGGGACGGCGGCCATCATCGAGTACATGAATCGATATCTTGTCCGCCGGATAGTCGATCGCCAGCGCCGCGTAGATAGTCGGCTTCACCACGCCGAGCGGCTCGTTGTAAGTCGGAATGAAGACGTCGACAGTCGGCCATTCATCGCGGTTCGCCGGCAACGGCATCGGCTTTCTCTGCAGCGGCCAGGCAGTCTGGAAATAACCGAGCATCAGCACGATCGCCGAGTAGACCTCGGCTGCGACCAGCAGCAAACCCCAGGCGGCATCGAGCGGACGTTCCCAGTAGGTTGTCTCGGTCAGCCGCCAGTACATGTAGCGGCCCGTGACCGCAACAGACAGCATGATCATGACCAGCGTCGCGTACTGGCCGCGCAGGCGCCGGAACGCCATGGCGAGAGCGAAACAGCAGCACGCGAAAATCAGTTGCTGGGTGAATTCGAGTGGCACCGTCCAGACGAAATACATCGCCGAGAGGGCGAAGAGTGTGAGGAGCGTTGTAAAGATCCGGCTGCTCCAGATCCCTGAGTCGACAAAACGCTCCAGCCGCGACGCAACTTCGTCGGCCTCGGACAATGCGCGTGCGCGTGGCTTGCTCATGCGACGTTCCTCGGCGAGAGCTGCTTGGAATCGACCGCGCTGGTGAGCCATTCGCCGCACGTGCGCAGATCGGCGGCGGCCTGGCTCAACGGGTCGTAATGGATCAGCGTGGTGTCGCAGGCGAGCGACTCGCTCACGCCTTCGTCAAGGTGGATAACACCCGGGAACAATTTGTCGCCGAGCAGGTTACGCAGCACCTTGAGTACGTCTTTCGTCAATTGCCGCGACTGGTCGACCTGGTTCACCACGTAACCCGTGCCCACGAAATTGGACCGTGGCGTAGCGTAAGCCTCGATCATGCGTTCCATCTGCGGGATGGCGGCGTACGAAGCGGCATCGGCCAGCACGACGTTCAGCGCAAAATTCGACGCGCACAGCGCCGTGCGCGTATAGACCGACGAACCCGGCGGGGTATCGACTATCACGATATCCGCGGCATCGAGTCCCAGCCTTTCAAGCGATTGCACAAGCCACTGCGGGTCGCGGTCGATGTGCGCTTCGAAGCGGCGGCGATCGTCTTCCACTACCGCGCCGTAGGGCAGGACCGTGACGCCGTCGACGCCGTCGAACATGACGGTTTGCCACGGCTCACCGGCGAGGGTGGCGCGCGAAATTCCGTCGATGCTGTCGAGCGGGATGCCGAAATGCAGGCGCAGCGCGTTCTGCGGATCGAGGTCGAGCGCGATCACGCGCCGCCCACGTGCAGCGAGGACCGAGGCCAGGTTTGCCGCGAGCGTGGTTTTACCGACACCGCCTTTGGCAGAGACGACGGTGATGACTTTCATGACGACGAGTTGCGCTTGGCGAGCCACGAACCTGCACTCGAGTTGACGGGGGCCGGAGCAGGTGCTGGCGCTGACGTAGCAGGTCCGCGCAGACGCTGGAACATCGACTCCAGCGAATCCGGCGATGCGCTTGCGTGTGGCGCAGGTTGAGCGTGCACTTGCGCACGGAACAGCTTGCCGAGGATCGACTGGCTTTTTGGTTCAGCCGCGGGTGCGGGTGCCGACGCCGCTTCGGGATCCTGCACGCGTGGCAACGAAAGCGATTTTGCAGATGTGTTCGAACGTTGCAGTGCCGCTGCGAAACCCGTCGGCTGGGTGGGCGCGTGTGCAGACGCAGACGCAGAGGCAGACGCAGGCGTGGCGAGCGGTTGCGTGCGCGGTTGCGGTTGTTGAGACTGCGGCAGGAGTTGCTCTTGTTGTGTGTGGAACGGCCGAAACAGCGGCTGCGGCAGTCGTGCTGGCTGCTGGGGTTGCACGTTGACTGGCTGCACGGCCTCGGTTTCCACGGCGTTCGACGTTTCTTCGATCGCGTCTACCAGCGCGGAGAAACGCGCTGCGCCGACCGGCGCAGCCGGCAACGTGACATTGGCGACAGGCGGAACCGTCTTCCGATGCGCGCGCGCAAAGAGCGGCGGTTTGCCATGGTTGACCGAGGTCGCGCCCGACGGTTGCGTCAGGCTGTTCGGCACATTGCGATGTTCGCCGGAGCGATCATGCGTCTGGGGCAGGTGAGCATCACGGCGGGGCGCGATGTTCGGGATCGATGGCTGCGAGAGGTCAAGGGTCGCGAGCAATGGCCAGCGAGTGCGGGCGTGGACGGCTTCGTTTTCGCGGCCGATTTCCTGGTAGTTGCCGGCATCGCCGCCAAATTTGGCGAACAGCTTCTCTATGTCGCGCGAAGGGTTCATGTGCTGCGTCCTCGTACTCTCGGTTGTACTTAGGGCCTTGCCTCGACGACCACTGGCCAGTGACGTCTCGCGCGCTTCTGCGCGCTGATGCGGGCAATGCCTGATTGACTACCTGGTTGACTGCCTGATCCGGTGCCGGACCTGTACTGCATTCGTAAAAGCCTAGGGAGTGTCCGGTCCAGCTTCAGGTTCGCTTAGCTCAGTTCAGCGAGGTTGGACGTGCCTTTGGTTACCGTCTAGGTTGCTCTCAGTTGCTATAGCGGCCGAGTCTGAATTCGACTGCAGCGCTTTCGTCGAACTCGCCAGCTTGCACTACAGACAAGCCTTGCGCGCCAAGCGCGCTTAGCCACTCCTGATACGCGCCTTCGAGAAACGCCGGGCTCCAGGGAAGGGCGTTCGCGCCGAACGCGAGCAACGGCGGACAACAATGAACGATGCGCAGATAATCCGGTTCGTCGCCCACCTCGACAAATCCCCAATCGACGTCGTTCCAGATCGCGTTCAATGCAGCGCCGAGCTCGGGCGTGGTAGCACAGGGCGGCAGCGGATGGGCAGCGGCAAAACGGCGTCCTACCCGTTGCATTAGCTGACGCAACTCGTCGCGGCCGATCTGGGTATCGAATTCTTCCGCCAGTGCGACCAGCACGCCACGCCACTGCGAGGAAATTTGCCGGTCCAGCAGGTAGTCGAGGGTCATGGCCATATTGTTAGAGAGAGAAGCTTCCAGCTAAATGAGCGCGAAAATAGCGATGCGGCGTAATCAGTAGTATTTACTCTGCGGCAGCGTGCGATGGACAATAATACTGATAGCGCTTGCCTTTAAGCCGGGAGTCTACTTCAAGGCGATTTGTTTTTGCCACATAACGCACATTAGCAAATAGTTCTGTGGTTAAAGCCCCAAACAGAGGGCAAAAAATCCGTTATGTCCAAGTTATGTAGTGCCCGGGCTGTTAGCGCAAACGTTTAATCCACCAATTCATTCGTCAGTTTAATCTTGCGCCTCACGCTTGTGTCGCGAAGTTAGGGGGAGTCTGACTGGCCGGTGATATCGCATAAGCGGTGGCCCCGGATTCCGAGCTTGCATGACGTTTGCTGCTGGCCGTCATGATTGCCCGCGCACGCGCATTCGCCGCGCTTCCTGGTTGATGCAGCTTTGCAGTAAGCCGAGCGTTGCCTGATATCGGCCAGTCCGCTTCCAGCGTGGCGGGAGAATGTCCGTTGGGTATCGCGGGTATCTTTCGTGCAGGCCGGTAACGCGGTTGTATGGCGCGATTGCCAATGCGCGCTTCTTGCCGCACTGCCGCGTGATCACACTGGCGATGCTGTATCCGCGTGCTGATTTGGAAGCGCCGCTAACCCGCCGTTTGCGCGGAACCGGACATCGCGCGTTCCACGTTCCAGAGAGTGGAAACTGAAAGGCCCGCGGACATTGCCAAGTGAGCCGGACGGAGACGTTTGGTTTGAGGAAAGACGGTGGAGCGGGACCCGGATGGCTTAATACGTAGATACGTTGTGTGATGGCGATTTTATTCAGGATGGCATAGTGATTGGAATACACCGTATTGCAATTGATTTCCTCTGATGAAACGAATCTGTCAGGTTGCTTTTCCGGTATGTGAGCGAGCGCGCACAGCGTGTTATTCGGATCACTTATGATTCCCGGACTCTGCCACGGTTGCTTAACGGGGACACAATGAATATCGACGTAACGACGCCTTCGCGCCGCGTCGCGCATCCGGGCGCCGGATTCACTGCCGATCCGCTTCCGAGTTTGTCCGACGCGGACATCGACGCGCTGGCGCACGCCATGGATACCTCCGGCTTCGCCGTGCTGCACGACGTGATCGGTGCGCAGGTGCTCGACAGCATGCGCGAGTATGTCGATAGCGAATTGACGCGGCGTAACGTCGAGTACTTGGGTTTGGCGGGTCCGGATTGGATCCAGGACAGTCCGCTTGCGGCATTTCCCACGTCTGCTTCGTTGCAGTCTGCACTTACGGGCCTGTATCGGCGCGCGATGAAGGAAGCGCCCGCTGAATCGCGCATCGCGACATCTATTCGGGTGTTGTCCGGCGGGACGGGCGCGAAACATTCCTGGCTCTTTCACTACGATTCGTACGTGGTCACCGCACTGATCCCACTGCAGATTCCCGATGGCCGCGGAGAGCTGCCTGGTGACCTGGTGATGTACCCGAACTTGCGCCGCGTGCGTCGGCGGCCGATATTCAATATTCTCGAAAAGCTGGTGATCGAAAGTCCACTCGCTTGTCGCTTGTGGAAACGCAACGCGGTGCGGCGGGCAATGTCGGCACGCACGATGCAGATGAGGCCGGGCAACATTTATTTCTTTTGGGGAATGCGTTCGCTGCACGCCAATGAGCCGTGCTTGCCAACCAGTGTGCGTTGCACCGCGCTATTTCATTTCGGCGATCCCCACGCCGGCAGCCTGTTGAAGCGCCTGAGCGCGCGGCATCATCAGGCGCGTTTGCGCCGGTTAAGTCGCGCTGACGCAAAGTAAGGCCGTGGCGTTCGCAAACCATGGCCGCTACATGGTCAGCAACGCGGCAATCACGGCATAACGCGCCGTTTTCGCAATCGCGACGATCAGCAGGAACGACCACAAAGGTTCGCGCAGAACGCCCGCGATCATGGTCAAGGGATCGCCGATCACCGGCGTCCAGCTCAATAGCAGCGTCCAGCGCCCGAAGCGCCGGTACCAGTTTTCCGCGCGCTCAAGCGCACGCGGCTTGATCGGGAACCAGCGTCGCTCGCGCAGCTTTTCGATCGACCGTCCCAATGCCCAGTTGATGGTCGAGCCCACGACGTTCCCGACGCTCGCCACGGCGACGAGCATCCAGACCGGCTGCTTGCCGGCGATCAGCAAACCCGCCAGTAACGCCTCGGACTGAAGGGGGAAAAGTGTCGCGGCGATCAGCGCAACCGCGAAAAGTCCGCCATATACAGATAAATTAACCATGAGAGAAATGCGGGCAACCGTGAAGGAGGGCGACAGCTTAGCCGTTTTTCGCCAACGCCCCGTTTGCGGACGGTGCATGGGGGATTGAAAGCTTTCGCCACAGTTGATACCTTGAAGGGCGGTTGAAACCTCAATTCAGGAGATGTCATGTCTTATATGCTGCTCATCGCCGAACCTGTTGGACAGCGGGCCGAGCGCTCGCAAGCCGAAGGCAAGCTCCTCTACCAGAGCATGGTCGAGTTCGGCGCGGGACTGAAAGAACGCGGTTTGCTGATCGCGAGTGAGTCGCTTGCAACCGGCGGTGTGCGTGTCAAAAAGCGCGACGGCCAGGCTAGCCTGATTGACGGTCCGTTCGCGGAGGCGAAGGAGATGATCGGCGGTTTCTTCATGCTCGATTGCGCGACGAAGAAAGAGGCCATCGAGATTGCATCGGCGTGCCCGGCTGCTGAATGGTGCGAGGTCGAGGTGCGCAAGATCGGTCCCTGCTGGGAGTGATTTTTTTACGCCGGTTTCGTAGGTATTGGCTTCGGATGCATCGTCTTTGTGCGTGTTAACCCTCGGCCAACTAAAAATTGTCGATTTCTCCGGGCGTGGTTCGTCGTGGGAACGAGAGCGCGACCAGCGTTCTCGCTTGCACGCCACGAGGAGAACAACGATGCGATTCATCATCATGGTCAAGGCGACCGAAAAAAGCGAAGCGGGTGTGCTCCCCGAGGACGCGCTGATCGGCGCGATGGCGACCTACCACGAAGAACTGGCGAAGGCGGGCGTGCTGCTCGATGCGAACGGTCTCCGGCCGAGCGCCAAAGGCTGGCGCGTGCGCTATGAAGGTGGCCGTCGAACCGTGGTCGATGGGCCGTTCGCGCAGACCCGCGAACTGGTCGCGGGCTACACGCTGATCCAGGTGCGTTCACGCGAAGAAGCGGTCGAATGGGCGCGTCGTTTCCCCCCGCCGATGGGCGAGCATGAAAGCGGTGAGATCGAAGTGCGGCAGTTGTTTGAACTGGACGATTTCGGTCCGGGGGAATCGGTCGATCGCATCCGTGAACTTGAAGCAGCGCGGCGCGTTTGAAAGCGGCTTGGAACGATCTGAATACGTTTTGCGAAGGCCGGCTGACGCCGGCACCTCCAATTCTCGAAGGGCAATAAAAATGCATAAGCAAATCTTCATAAACCTCGCGGTGGCGGACCTGCCGAAAGCGCGCGCGTTTTTCAACGAGCTTGGATTCAGCTTCAACCCTACGTTCAGCAACGATCAGGGCGCATGCCTGGTCCTCGGCGAGACCATCTTTGCGATGCTGTTGGTCAAGCCGTTCTTCCAGACCTTCACCTCGAAGACGATCATCGACCCGAAAGAGCAGGTCGAAGCGCTGACGTGCCTGTCGTGCGAAAGCCGTGCCGAGGTCGATGAAATTGTCGCCAAGGCCGTACGCGCGGGCGGCACGACACCGCGGCCGGTGCAGGATCTTGGATTTATGTATGGCCACGGCTTCGACGATCTCGACGGCCACTCATGGGAATTTGTGTACATGGACCCGAACGCGGACCCGCACGCGGCGAGCGCCCCGTGAGTGGACCTTCCGGCGAGTCCGGCAGCCAGGACCTGGCCACACATCGCGCGATAGAAGCAGTGTGGCGGATGGAATCGGCGAAGGTGATCGCGGTCGTGGCGCGTATGGTGCGCGACGTGTCGCTTGCCGAGGAGTTCGCGCAGGACGCGCTGATCGCGGCAATTGAGCATTGGCGGGTGGATGGCGTACCGGACAACCCGGGCGCGTGGCTGATGACCACGGCGAAGCATCGTGCGCTTGATCGTTTGAGGCAGGATGCATTGCACGCCCGCAAGCACGAGGAGTTGGGACTTGACATGGATGCGCGCGAGGAGCACGTCACGCCGGATTTCGTGGATGCGCTGGATGCCGCGCGTGAGGACGATATTGGCGACGACTTGCTGCGGCTTGTGTTCACCGCGTGTCATCCTGTGCTGTCCGTCGATGCCCGGGTTGCGCTGACGTTGCGGCTGCTCGGCGGGCTGACCACGGACGAGATTGCGCGCGCGTTCTTGCAGCCCGAGCCGACTATCGCGCAACGGATTGTGCGGGCGAAGCGGACCTTGTCGGCGGCGCGCGTGCCGTTCGAAGTGCCGAAGGCCGATGCGCGCGCGGCACGGCTGGCGTCGGTGCTGGAAGTGATTTACCTGATCTTCAACGAAGGGTATTCGGCGACGGCGGGGGATGACTGGATGCGTCCATCGCTCTGCGACGATGCGTTGCGTCTCGGGCGGATTCTCGCGGGTTTGACGCCTGACGAGAGCGAGGTATTCGGGCTGGTCGCGCTGATGGAGATACAGGCGTCCCGCACTCATGCACGTATCGATGCAAGCGGCCGGCCGGTCTTGCTGATGGATCAAGACCGCAGCCGATGGGACCCGTTGCTGATCCGTCGCGGGCTCGCGGCATTGGAGCGGTCGGAGACGCTGAACGGGGCGCGTGGGCCTTATGCCCTGCAGGGTGCGCTCGCGGCATGCCATGCGCGTGCGCGGCGGGCAGAGGATACGGATTGGGCGCAGATTGTCGCGCTATACGATGCGCTGGCGATGGTGGCGCCGTCGCCCGTGGTGGAGTTAAACCGCGCGGTGGCGGTGGGGATGGCGTTCGGTCCGGCGGCAGGGCTTGCGATAGTCGACGAGCTGGGATCGAACGCACTGCTGACGAATTATCACTGGCTGCCGAGCGTGCGCGGCGATTTGCTGGCGAAGCTGGGCCGTCGGGAAGAGGCGAGGGCGGAGTTTGAGAAGGCCGCAGGAATGACACGCAATGCGCGGGAGAAGGAGTTGTTGCTGGAGCGGGCAGCGGAGATGCAGGGATGAGGCGGGCCTATACGGCGGCGAGCTAGCAGAGGCGAAGTGCGATTTCATAGAGAGGCCAATGCCCGATCAAACCTGTTTTACCCCCATAGGCGCAACCTCGACCACCACCCGTTCCAGCGCCCGGAACGGCGCTAGCCTGATTTCATCGGCGAGGGTGGTGGTGATCAGGCGCCAATCCCTCTCAAGCGGCGTCCAGTGTTGCTGGCGTGCGCGCCCGAGCTTATCGGCATCGGCTAGCACGACCACACTCGCCGCACGGCGAATGATGCAATCCTTCAGATAAGCCTGTTCCGCGCTGGCCTCGCACAAACCAAAATCTGCCGCTACGCCGTCCGCACCGAGAAACGCGAGATCCACGCTCAACCGGCTGAGCACGAGTTCGGCCAACGGCCCAAGCGTACTCATGCTCGATGCCCGCAGATCACCCCCAATCAGCGTGATCCGCATGCCCGGCACATTGG
>NZ_JAQGMM010000549.1 GCF_028292365.1 Caballeronia sp. | reverse complement strand
CCCGCACTGGTGACATGAACCGCACCTTGTTCATGCCGTAGTTCACGCCCATTTTCTGCTGCAACGGCACGCATTGCTCAAGCCACATCGGGACCAGGGCCAAGGTTAAAAACCCATGCGCAATCGGACCGCCGAATGGCGATTCTTTGTTCGCTCGCTCTACGTCGACGTGGATCCACTGATGATCGTCGGTGGCATCGGCGAATCGGTTCACGCGTGATTGATCTATTTCCAGCCACTCGCTCACATACTCGACCCTACCCTGTGCGGCTTTAACGTCCGCTGCGCTCGTCAACTTCATTGCGAGTTTCCCGGGTGGCGAAGCCCGAAGATAGCCGCTGAATCCACGGTCAATACCAGTTCGTCGTGCTGGTTATAAGCCTCCCAGCGCGTGCCGACAATTCCACGATCGGGCTTGCTCTCCGACACCCGCTTGCTCAACACGCGCACCGTCAATCGCACGGTGTCGTTCACGCGAACCGGCTTGAGCCAGCGGATATTGTCGAGCCCGGGAGAACCCATTGAAGTGGAATCGGCCAGCATGTCGCGCACCAGGATGCCCATCATTGCTGAACATGTATTCCAGCCGCTCGCGACCAGCCCGCGAAACGGCGATGCCTCGCCACCCGCCTCGCTCAAATGAAAAGGCTGCGGATCGTAACGCCCGGCAAATTCGATAATCTCTTCTTTCAGAAACGTATGACCGCCCAATTGCGCCACGGCTCCAACTTCGAAATCCTCATAGCTGAACGTCATCTCCGCTCTCCTGTTTCAATGCATTAACTATTCAGACGTCAGTGTCGGCAAATCCGGGCAGCGATGCAAACCGCGCAAGGTGGTGATCGACATCGCCTAAGGTTGTCTCGATGATCGACAGACGCTTGAACCAATGCGCCGCCGCGACTTCGTTCGTCACGCCCATTCCGCCATGCAGTTGCACCGCCTGCTGACCAACGAAACGCGCTGCCTGACCCACTCGCGCCTTGGCCGCGGAAATGGCTCGGCGGCGTTCATCGGCGTCATCGCTTGTGTATCGCGCGGCGGCAAGATAAGTGATCGAACGCGCCTGCTCGGCATGGATCAACATTTCCACCATGCGATGCTGCAACGCCTGGAAACGTGCGATAGGCGTGCCGAACTGCTTACGCTCCTTCGTGTATTCGACCGTCGCATGATTCAGTGCATCGAGTACGCCGACGGCTTCTGCGCACAGCAAAAACGTAGCGTAGTCGGCTATATGCTCAAGCGTGGCGGCACCCACGTTGGCCTTCCCGAGGCGATCCGCAGGTGTACCCGTGAACGTAAGCGTCGCAGCACGCTGACCATCAATCGTCCGATACTCGGTGAGTTCCACGTTCGCCGCGTTGCGCGCAACGGTGAACAATGCGATTTCTCCAGCCAGCCGTGCCGGCACGATCCAGTAATCCGCCTGCGCGCCGTGCAGGACCAGTGACTTCCGGCCACTTAACACGAAACCATCGCCCTTCTCTTGCGCGGTGGTGTCGATCGAGAACAAGTCGTAGCGAGCATGTGGCTCGTGAAACGCCACCGCGAGCTTGATCTCGCCTCCGGCAGCGCGTTCGAGCAACGCGTTCGCGTGGTCGTCGCCCACCAGCCGCAACGCTTCGATACCCACCGCCGTCGCCCAATACGGCTCCACGACAAGCGACCGTCCGAGTTCCTGCATCACGACCAGCATATCGGCCGGACCGCCATCGAAACCACCCTGCGCTTCAGGCGCCGGTAATGCCGTCAAGCCCAGTTCGGCGAATGCCGTCCAATGCTTGGCATCGACACCCTCTTTCGACGCCACGATCTTCTGACGTGCATCGAACGTGTACTCGTTGTCGAGATACCGGCGCAATGCGTCCCTGAACTGCTGCTGCTCATCGGTGAAATTGAAGTCCATGTGCAGTTCCTCACAAGCCCAGAATCATCTGCGCGATGATGTTTTTTTGAATTTCGTTCGAGCCGCCGTAGATCGACGTCTTGCGGAAGTTGAAGTAGTACGCGGCAAGCGGCGCGGCATCGTCGTCGCCGGCAAGGCTGTGCTCACGTTCGCCTTCCAGATACGCGGGATCGAACGCGGCAGCTTGCGGACCGATAGCTTCGACCATGAGTTCGGTCAACGCCTGCTGGACTTCAGTGCCCTTGATCTTGAGCATCGATGCCTCCGGCCCCGGCCCGCGGCCGTTGGCTTCGCTCGCGACCACGCGTTGCACGGTGACTTCGAGCGCCATCATCTCGATCTCGAGTGCCGCGATTTTCGAAGAGAACACCGGATCGGCGAGTAATGACACACCACCCTTCTTCTGATTCGCGGCAAGCCGTTTCAGGAACACCAGTTCCCGCTTCGATTGCCCCACACGCGCAATGCCAGTGCGTTCATGCCCGAGCAAATACTTCGCATAGGTCCAGCCGCGATTTTCTTCGCCGACGAGATTCTCAAGCGGCACCTTCACGTCTTCGAGGAACACCTCGTTGACTTCGTGGTCTTCATCGAGGGTGATGATCGGGCGCACGGTGATCCCGGGCGTTTTCATATCGATGAGAAGAAACGATATGCCTTCCTGCTTCTTCGCGCCGCTGTCGGTACGCACAAGGCAGAACATCATGTCGGCGAATTGGCCGAGCGTGGTCCAGGTTTTCTGGCCGTTGACCACGTAGTGATCGCCCTGGCGTTCAGCGCGCGTTCTCAGGGACGCCAGATCAGAACCCGATCCGGGTTCTGAGTAACCCTGGCACCACCAGTCGGTGCCATCGAGAATGCGCGGGAGGTAGTACGATTTTTGAGCGTCGCTGCCGTATTTCATCAGAACAGGCGCGACCATCGATACCCCGAACGGCAACACGCCGGGCGCACCGATACGCGCGCATTCTTCGTCCCAGATATGGCGCTGCGTCGCGTTCCAGCCGGGACCGCCGTACTCCTTCGGCCACGCGACAACGGACCAGCCACGCGTGCCCAGCAGCTTGTGCCAGCTCGCGTAGTCGTCGCGATTCAGACGTTTGTGTTCGAGCACCTTGGTCCGCAAAACCTGTGGAAGGTTAGCGTCGAGCCAGCCGCGGATGTCGGCGCGAAATGCGTCGTCGGCGGGGGAATAATTAAGGTCCATGCGCTGTGTCTCCTGTCATGACCCGGGTCGGCCATGAGGAGACGCGCGCTAGGCTGAACCTGATTCAGCTTATTGCAGCGGCTCTTTCAGTGCGGCCGGCACGGGCAACGGCATCACGTCGATGCCTTCTTCCATCAATGCGTGCGCATCTTCCGGCGTTGCGACGCCGCGAATATTGCGCGCCGGCGCTTCGTCGTAATGCATGCGCCGCGCCTCTTCAGCAAAACGGTCGCCCACGTTCTCTGTCTTCGCGAGAATTTCCCGCATGAACTGCA